>JANXRO010000101.1 GCA_025356765.1 Hyphomicrobiales bacterium
GCTTCATTCTTATGAATGGGTTGCCATGCGCAATTTAAAACTTTTTTTGATTTCAATCTTCACGCTGACTTGGCTGTCAGTTGCATTTGCGCAAGACGTAGGTGGCCTTGTTGATAAGTTGGCGCAAGGCAGTTTGAATGATCGCGGCGCTGCCATTTCGGCCTTGGTTTCATCTGGAAGCCCTGCCGTTGTTCCCGGGTTGCAAGCGCTTGCGGATGGCAAGCTGTTCGCTCGCAAAAATGATCACAAGGTTTTTATCGCAACCGAAGCTGGGGACACTTATAAACTTGCAGACCCAATCACGGGTGCTGACTCTGGCCAAGCAGCAAAAACTGAAGTTGAAAAGATTAAAGTCAATAATGCGCTTCGGGAAACCCTGAGCAACGCCTTAAGCAGCCTCACACTTTTCAGCAAAGACGTTAAAGTGAGAAAAGACGCGGCCTTGGCGGTTCTTAAATCAGGTGACGCCACCGCCCTGCCCGCTTTGCAAAAGGCCATTGCAACCGAAACAGATCCTGCCATTGCCGACATCATGAAGATAGCAGCCGCTGCGGCCACCCTTAAAAGTGATAGCCCACCGGAGTTAAAACTTGCCGCCATTGAAACCTTGGCTCAACATTCAGATCGCGATACGGCGTCTATGCTTACGTCTTTTGCCGCGACAGCTGATGGCGAATTGAAATCTCACGCGCTTGCGGCCGCTGCAAAAATTGAAACCGGCTTGAACACCTGGGCTTTCGTTCAAAACATATGGTTTGGATTGTCGCTTGCATCGGTTCTGTTGCTTGCAGCAATCGGTCTTGCCATCACGTTTGGTGTGATGGGTGTGATCAACATGGCGCATGGCGAAATGGTTATGTTGGGCGCGTATACAACTTATGTGGTTGAACAGCTTTTCCAAACTTATCTGCCTGGCGCAGAAAACTATGCGCTTATCGCGGCCATTCCTGCCGCATTTATGGTTTCTGGACTTATGGGCATTGCCATTGAACGCAGCGTCATCCGCTTTCTTTACGGTCGGCCGCTTGAAACACTGCTTGCCACATGGGGTGTATCGCTGATGCTGCAACAAGCTGTGCGCAGCATCTTTGGGCCCACCAATAAATCTGTCACCACACCGCCGTGGATGAGTGGCTCTATCGATTTTTCAAATGGATTGTCATTCACCTTGAATCGAATTTCGATCCTTATTTTCGCTCTGACAATTCTTATAGGCCTCATGGCACTTATGCGGCACACGTCGCTTGGTTTACAAATGCGTGCTGTTACACAAAATCGACCGATGGCAAATGCCATGGGCATTCGGTCTTCACGTGTTGATGCGCTGACGTTTGGATTAGGCTCTGGCATTGCTGGCTTGGCGGGTGTTGCCCTTTCCCAGATCGACAACGTGAGCCCGAACCTTGGTCAAAGCTATATTATTGACTCTTTCCTCGTCGTGGTTTTTGGTGGCGTGGGAAATTTATGGGGCACCTTGGCTGGCGCATTAACGCTGGGCATTGCCAACAAATTTCTTGAGCCTTTTGCGGGCGCAGTTTTGGCAAAAATATTCATTCTGGTATTTGTTATTCTGTTCATTCAGAAAAAACCACGCGGGCTATTTGCCCTGAAGGGTCGATGGGTGGATGCATGATTGCAAAAAGCATTTTGCCTCTGTTGGGACGTTCAGGAATTGTATTTCTTGCTGTTTTGGCCGCAGTTGGAATCGGTGTTCCGCTTCTCAATTTATCCACCAGCACAGATTCATTTTTGCATGTGCCGGATTATGCGGTCACCTTGGGTGGCAAATATCTATGCTATGCGTTGCTGGCATTATCCGTTGATCTGGTGTGGGGATACTGCGGAATTTTAAGCTTGGGCCACGGCGCATTTTTTGCGTTGGGTGGCTATGCCATCGGCATGTATATGATGCGCCAAATCGGTGCGCGTGGTGTTTATGGAAACGCAAACCTTCCAGATTTTATGGTGTTCCTCAATTGGCAAGTGTTGCCTTGGTATTGGCACGGGTTTGAATATTTCGCATTTGCACTTTTGATGGTTGTTCTGGTGCCCGGAACTTTGGCATTCCTGTTCGGCTGGCTTGCTTTCAGATCAAGAGTGACGGGTGTTTATCTTTCAATCATCACCCAAGCGCTGACATATGCCTTGTTGCTTGCCTTCTTTCGCAACGACATGGGATTTGGTGGCAACAATGGGTTGACAGATTTCAAAGATATTTTAGGTTTTTCCGTTCAGGCCGCAAGCACACGCGCGGTTTTGTTCATGCTATCGGCACTGGCGCTTGGCTTGTGTTTTGTCATCGCACGACAAATCGTCAATTCAAAATTCGGCAAAATTATTATCGGCATTCGCGATGCTGAATCGCGCGTGCGGTTTCTGGGCTATCGCGTGGAGCACTATAAACTTTTTATATTTGTGGTTTCGGCAATCATGGCAGGTGTGGCGGGCGCACTTTATGTGCCGCAAGTGGGAATTATCAACCCATCCGAATTTGCCCCCTCAAATTCCATTGAAGCCGTGATTTGGACGGCCTTTGGCGGGCGCGGCACCTTGTGGGGCGCTGCTTTGGGGGCTTTGGTTATCAATGCTATCAAAAGCTATCTGACAGGTGCGTTGCCCAACGCTTGGCTGTTTGTGCTAGGCGCACTGGCCATTGTGGTTACAATTTATATGCCAAAAGGTTTGGCCGGGTTGTTTGCTGGATGGCCGAAAGTTGAAGCGAAAATACCAGCACCACAAGCACAGCTGGATGGTGCAGAATGACCACGGAAACGCTGCTCTACCTTGAAGGCATATCGGTTTCATTTGATGGTTTCAAAGCCTTGAACAATCTTAGCCTTGCTGTGGGCACACATGAAATGCGCGCAATCATCGGCCCCAACGGTGCTGGCAAAACCACAATGATGGATGTGATTACCGGCAAAACCAAACTTGATGTTGGCCGCGTTTCTTTTCGCAACACAGAACTGATGGGCATGGACGAAGTGGCCATTGCCAACCTTGGCATTGGCCGAAAGTTTCAGAAGCCAACAGTTTTTGATAGCCACAGCGTGTGGGACAATCTTGAACTGGCCATGAAAGCCAATCGTTCACCCTTCACGTCGCTAAGCTGGAAATTATCGCAAGAACAACAAGAACGCATTCACAAAACGCTGGTGCGCATTAATCTTGAACCTTCGGCACAAAAGCTCGCCGGAGCATTAAGCCATGGCCAGAAGCAATGGCTGGAGATTGGCATGTTGTTGATGCAAGAACCTGAATTGCTGTTGGTTGATGAACCCGTGGCCGGGATGACAGACGCCGAGACCGAAAAAACCGCAACGCTGCTGCGCGATATTGCCAAAACAAGTGCTGTGGTTGTGGTTGAACATGACATGGATTTTATTCGTGCGTTGGACGTGCGTGTGACGGTTTTGCATGAAGGTTCAGTTTTGGCCGAGGGCAGCCTTGACTCCATCCAAAATGACCAACGTGTTATTGATGTTTATCTGGGGCGATGAGCATGCTTGAAGTACAATCCATTGATGTTTTTTATGGTGCAAGCCGCGCCCTTTCTGAAGTTTCAATTGCCGCCGAGGTTGGCAAAGTCACCTGTATTTTAGGCCGGAATGGCGTGGGCAAAACCAGCTTGATCCGCGCCATTGCGGGGCTTCAACCCATTGCCGCTGGCAGCATTGCATTTGATGGCCAGCAAATTGCCAAACTGAGCACTGCCCAGCGTGCGCGCGCAGGCATTGCCCTTGTGCCACAAGGCCGCGAGATTTTTGCAACTCTCACTGTCGAAGAAAATTTGAAAACGGGCTATGCGTGTTTGCCTCGTGCCACGCGCAATATACCCGATGAAATTTTTGAACTGTTTCCTGTTCTCAAATCTATGCTTTCGCGCCGTGGTGGAGATCTTTCGGGCGGACAGCAACAGCAATTGGCCATCGCGCGCGCGCTGGTCATGCGGCCAAAACTTCTTCTGCTTGATGAACCCACCGAAGGCATTCAACCATCGATCATAAAAGACATTGAACGGGTGATTGAACTTTTGCGCAGCCGTGGCGAAATGGCTATTGTTCTGGTTGAGCAATATTTTGAATTCGCAAGAAGATTGGCCGATAACTTTGTCATTCTCAATCGCGGAAGAATATCGATGGCTGATAATCGTGAAGCGCTTTACGGTGAAGATGTGCGCAAACATCTCACCGTTTAATAAAATCAAACGCCGAGCTTTATCTCTAAGTTTCAATTGTTTGAAAAAGCCCCTCAAACAATTTTGCAACAGCTTCAGCGCCGGGGTCGTTGTGGCCAGCAAGGTGGCTTTCAGAAACATAACTTGCGCGGCCCGCCTTGGCCCGCAACATTTTGGCTGTCGAGTCTGCACCACTTCGGGCGGCAATTGCTGCCGCTGCAAGGCCTTTGGATAATTCATCAAGCGCTGGTGAAAGCGCGTCGATCATTGTTCTATCACCCAGATTTGCGCCACCAACTTGTTGGATGCGCATAAGGCCCGCCTTCAATGAGGTAACTGCATCACGCCCGCTGGCCGATGCATCTCCGGCAGCCGTGAAAAAGATGGCAAGTAAAACGCCGGAAGACCCGCCCATGGTTTGGCTTAGCTCCAAGCCAATGGCGCGATAAAGCTGTGTCCAATCTGCTAGTGGTAAACGATCGAGTGCTTTGATCAAAGCACGTGAGGCTGTGGCTAATGTTGAACCTGTATCACCGTCACCCGATTTTGCGTCAAGCACGTTGAGATCACCTTCAGCCGCAATTAAAATTTCACAACTTCTGCGGATCAGCTTTTCTGCTTTTGCATTTTTTGATGCCATAGGTTGGATGGGAGTTAGGCCATCGGGCAATGGCAGAATTGTAATATCTGATATTTTCTTGCAGCCTGGCCACGCAAGTGGTGCCACTTCGGCCTGAAGCTGCTTTGCAATATTCTCATCAAGTGCAAGAAGTGAAATTGAAAAGCCGTGCATATCTAAAGATGTCATCAAAGGAGCTGGGCCAACAAGATGAGTTATCTGCTTGCCAAGATGAGAGCCTAACAGCTCTTCAACCAGAACATACATTTCAAGTGGTGTTGTGCTGCCTAGATTATTTAACAATGCTACATGGGGGCCTGCACCAATCGAGGGCGTCAATCGATCAACCATCATGGCGACAGCTTGATGAGCGCCCTTGAAGTTCACTTGTTCAACACCGGCTTCGCCATGTATGCCCAAACCCAGTTCAGCTTTGCCATCTGGAATTCGATCTTCTTTCGGAGAGCCAGGCACAGTGCATGTGTCAAGCGAGATGCCGATGGACACAACACCAGCAATCACATGCAGCGCAGCTTTGGTAACACTTTCCAGGTCTGAACCTGCTTCTGCCAAAGCCCCCGCCACTTTGTGAACAAATAATGTGCCAGCCACGCCGCGCGCATTTGGAAGATGCGGCAGCGCCACATCATCATCAACAATAACCATATTGACATTCAGCCCAAACGCCCGTGCGCGTTCGGCTGCTAAGCCAAAATTCAAACGATCGCCCGTGTAATTTTTAACGATCAACAAACACCCTTTCGGGCCAGTCACCGCCAAAATTCCTGCAAGCACGGCATCAACAGAGGGCGACGCAAAGACTTCACCGCACACTGCTGCTGTCAGCATGCCACGGCCCACAAAGCCAGCATGAGCAGGCTCATGGCCTGAGCCACCGCCCGAAACAAGTGCAACTTTTGTGCGATCCCAATCTGTTCGCACCACCACTTTGATATGAGGATAGCCATCAAGTCTTGCAAGGCTATTGCCTGATAATCGCAATGCCCCATCAATAGACTGCGTTACCAGCGTTTCTTTATCGTTTATGAATTGTCTCATAACTCAGAATTCCTCGGCCGGTTTGAGCGCCGGCTTCTCGCGAAATTTCGGGCACCGTTGGCATCACCATAAAATATTTCATATTTATTACAAAAAGCAAAGCCAGAGGCACGCAGATCAATGGGGCAAACATAATGACAAGGCGGTTATTTGCCAACGCCTAAATGATTTTCTCCCCAATACGACCAAAGACTTCTCCCGCGACTGGTGTTGACACAATTCGAAATTCAAACCCGAAGACAGCAATACATTCAACCAAATCGCAAGGTTCGATCGTGTTTTATTGCAGCGCATTAATTTGTCATACAAATAAATGTTGACTGCTTATAAAATGTCCCTCTAGACTGAAAACATCACACGAATGAAAACGAAGGTGTGTAACAACGACTATTGGGAGGAAGATATGATTATGATTTCACGTCGCACTGCATTGTTTTCTACGCTGGCGCTTGCCAGTGTGGCAACCACAGGTGCTTGGGCTGATGGATTGCCGAAGCTTGCTGTAAAGAAAACTTACAAGGTTGGTTTTGCCCAAACCGAAAGCAACAATCCATGGCGTTTGGCCCAAACAGCCAGCATGAAAGCTGAAGCTGAAAAGCTCGGATGGCAATTGGTTTACACGGATGCTGCTGGTTCTGCAGCCAAGCAAGTGGCTGACGTTAACAGCATGATCGCTCAAGGCGTTGATGCAATTTTCTTGTCACCACGTGAAGAAAAGCCACTGATTCCAGCTGTTATGGCTGCCAAAAAAGCTGGCATTCCTCTGTTCCTGATCGATCGCGGTGTTGATGCAACTTTGGCCAAGGCCGGTGTTGATTATGTAACGTTCATCGGTTCAGATTTCTTGCTGGAAGGCAAAACAACTGCTGAATGGCTTGTAAAAGCAACCGGCGGCAAAGGCACGATCATTGAACTTGAAGGTTCAACTGGTTCTTCACCTGCCAATGATCGCAAAAAAGGTTTCGATGATGTGATTGCCCAAAATCCTGGCATGAAGATTGTTGCATCGCAAACAGGCGACTTTAACCGTGACAAAGGCCGCCAAGTTGCTGAAGCTTTGTTGCAAGCCCATCCAGAAGCAAACATTTTGTTTGCCCACAATGACGAAATGGCAATTGGTGCAATTTCAGCGATTGAAGCCGCTGGAAAAGTTCCAGGCAAAGACATTCTGATCGTTTCAATCGATGGCGAAAAAGATGGTCTGCAAGCCGTTATTGATGGCAAAATGGGTGTTACAGTTGAATGCAACCCAAAGTTTGGCCCAGCTGCTTATGCTGCTGCCATGGCCTATGCCAAGGGTGATGCAATTCCAGCAAAGATGGTCAACACAGATCGCGTGTTTGACATCACCAACGCAGCCGCAAGCATCGCCGATTCATATTGATCTGATGTTTAAAGCGTAACGCGCTTCTCCCTGGGCTCGGTTTCCGATGGAAAGAAACTGGGCCCTAAATCCATCATTGTGAGACGTTCGATAGCCTCTTCACACTTGACATGTGAAGGCGTTGGGATGAGCGTGCTTACGGGCGCAAGGATGATTTGATAAATGGAACCGGCACACAATTCCGCTCAGGGTAATTTGCTTTCGATGCAGAATATCAGCAAGGCATTTGCTGGCATTCCGGCTTTGTCTTCAGCATCATTAGACGTTGGCCATGCTGAAGTGCATGCCCTGATCGGGCAAAATGGTGCAGGGAAATCCACGCTCATAAAAATTCTGACTGGCTATGTAAGCCGCGATTCGGGCGATGTTCGCTTTGATGGGGCTGATTTTTTGGCGCGCTCGCCGCAAGATGCGCAGGCCAAGGGCATAAGCACAATCTATCAAGAAATAAATTTGGTTCCTTATCGTTCGATTACTGAAAACATCTGCTTAGGTCGCGAGAGCAGACGTTATGGTTTACTTGATTGGAAGGCGATGCACGAAGAAGCGCGCCATCTGATGGCACGATTTAATATCGATATTGACGTGCGCAAACCCTTGCTGAGTTTTAACACGGCAACGCAACAAATGGTGGCGATTGCGCGTGCCATTGGCTTCAAAGCCAAACTGGTGATCATGGACGAGCCCACCTCATCGCTTGATGAGCGGGAAGTGGCAGTTTTATTTGACGTAATACGGCAGTTGAAACAATCTGGAATTTCAGTAATTTTTGTCAGCCACAAGCTTGATGAGCTATATCAAGTGTGCGACCGCGTTACGATTATGCGTGACGGGCGCACGGTTAAAACTTCTGCCATGAAATCAATCAGCAAAATTGAACTTGTGGCCAGCATGTTGGGCCGCGATATTTCACAAGTTTCAAAACATGCAACCGCATTCGGTGATCGTAAGGGCCAAATTGGCGATGTGCTGTTGCAAGCACAAGGGCTGAAAGCGGGCCACAAAGTGCAGGATGTTTCTTTGAATGTGCGCAAGGGCGAAATTGTTGGCCTTGCTGGCTTGTTGGGTGCGGGGCGCACTGAAACCGTTCGTTTAATTTTCGGTGCTGATCGGCTGCACAAAGGCTCTCTCACTTTGGATAACAAGCCCTTTGCGCCAGCGGAGCCGATTGATGCAATTATGCAGGGCATCGGCTTTTCATCTGAAGATCGAAAACTCGAAGGTATCATTCCTGATATGTCTGTTGCCGAAAACATGACATTGGCTTTAATGCCGCAATTGACCAAAATGGGTATTGTTGATGAAGAACAGCAGCGCTTGATCGTTGAAAAATTTATCACTCGTCTGGGCGTGAAGTGCAGCGGGCCACAACAACGCATTAGAGAACTTTCTGGCGGCAACCAACAAAAGGTTTTGTTGGCGCGGTGGTTGGCAATGAACCCAAAATTGCTAGTGTTGGACGAACCAACGCGCGGCATTGATGTGGGGGCCAAAGCTGAAATTCAAACGATCGTAAAAGAACTGGCCGACCAAGGGCTTGCCGTGTTGATGATTTCCTCAGAGTTGGAAGAGGTTATCGAAGGTTCTGACCGCGTTTTTGTTTTGCGCGATGGGCACAATGTTGCAGAATTTGTCGGTAAGGAAATCAATGAAGGTGATGTCATGGCGGCCATGGCGCATGGAGCCTCAGAGAAAAATGGCTCGTCAGAAGAAAAAAGAACATAAGCCATGAGTGATACAACAAGTCCAAAAATGCCTGTGGCAAACAGCTTCAACATTGGCGCTTTCATAACCAAGCACGCAACGCTGGTTGCGCTGTTTGGGCTTATCGCCTTCAATATGGCTTTCACGAACCATTTCTTGTCGATGCAAACACTCAACGTCAATCTAACGCAGGTTGCCACAATTGTTATTGTGGGCGTTGGCATGACGCTGGTTATCGCGACAGGCGGCATTGATCTTTCTGTCGGTTCGATGATGGCAATTTCCGGCGCCATTGCGCCGCTGATATTTTTAGGCACCGCTGTCAAGATCAGCGAAATTCATCTGGCCGTTGCGGTGGGCATGATTGTTGCTGTGGTTGCTGCTGGCGCATTTGGTTGGTTCAATGGTTGGCTTATTACGCGCTTTCGCATTCAGCCCATCATTGCAACTTTGGTTTTGTTCATCGCCGGGCGCGGCATTGCCCAAGTGTCGACCAATGGAAACTTACAACCCTTCAAGCTCGCGCAATTTCAGTGGATTGGTCTTGGACGTTGGTTTGGCATCCCAGTACAAGTCGTCATCATGGTGGCGCTTGTTGCCATCGCCGCATGGATTTTGCGGCGGTCGCTTTTCGGTAGACAAATTTTAGCAATCGGCGGAAATGAAAATGCGGCGCGGCTTTCGGGCATTCCTGTTGCCCGTGTGAAACGCTGGGTTTATTGCATCAGCGGCCTGTGTTCGGGCATTGCGGGCTTGGTGGTGATTGCCATCAATTCATCCAGTGATGCCAACTTGGTTGGGCTTGGCATGGAGCTTGACGCTATTGCCGCAGTTGCGGTGGGCGGAACATTGCTCAGCGGTGGCCGCGCCACTGTAACAGGAACGTTGATCGGCGCTCTCATCATTCAACTTGTGCGTTACACGTTGTTGGCCAACGGTGTGAACGACGACGTGGCAAAACTGGTCAAAGCAGCATTGATTGTTTTAGCCGTGTGGCTTCAAAGGCACGGAAGGTCGTAGCCATGAAAAAAACTTCTCTTCTCGCATTGCTTTCGAGCCAAGGTGTTTTGATAGCACTTGCTCTGCTCATCCTGTTTGGCTGGCTGCGTTATGATAACTTTTTAGGCCTGTTCAATATCTCAACTGTGCTGCGCTATAACTCGATGTTCGCGCTGGTGGCACTGGGCATGTGTTTTGTTATTATGACAGGCGGTATTGATCTTTCGGTAGGCTCTACGGCCGCATTGGGCAGCGTTGTTTCGGCCTTGCTCAGCCCTTATGGCATGTTGGTTGGAACATTGGGCGGCGTTGCAGCGGGCCTTTGCATTGGCATATTAAATGGCGTTGTAATTGTGCGCTTGCGCATTTTGCCCTTCATCGCCACCTTGGCCACCATGTTGGCCGCAAATGGCACGGCACTTTTGCTGGCGCAGGATCAAACAGTTTCAGTGTCATACGATGGCACTTTCATCAATCTTGGTCAGGGTGATTTCTATAACATCCCAATTCCGGCACTCATTGCCGTTGTCGCTTATCTCATTGGCTCATTGGTTTTGAATTTCACCAGCACTGGCCGAACAGTTCTGGCAATTGGTGGCAATGAAGATGCAAGCCGTTTAATGGGCCTTCCCGTCAACCGCGTTAAATTTTTAGTCTATGCACTAAGCGGCGGCCTCGCTGGCTTGGCGGGCGTTATTTTGGCTTCGCAATTTGGCGCGGGCCAACCCATTGAGGGCGTTGGTTGGGAACTGTTTGCCATTGCATCGGTTGTGGTTGGCGGCACGTTGCTGACTGGTGGTGTAGGATCCGTTGGCGCAACACTTGCGGGCGTGATGTTGCTTGGGCTTATCTTCAACGTGTTGAACTTTGAAAATGGTTTGGGCTGGATTTCACTTTCCGCCTATTGGCAATCCGTTATCCGCGGGCTGTTTCTGCTGGCCGTTGTCATCCTGCAATCGCGCTTGGCAACAAAGGAAAGCACAGCTTGATCAGTCGGTGGTTCCCATCACCAATCCCTCAATGTCATGTTTTTGGGTGACAGGAATCAACTTTTCAACAACGCGGCACACCAAGTGTGATTTCACTTGAGCTGGCAGCGCATCATAATAATCTTGAGTCACCATCAAATCGTGCAACGCATCATGGCCCGCTCCAGGCGCATCAGCCCCCAACACAAGCACAGGCCTTGCAATGGGTGATGGGTGCGCCGTTCCGCGATGGATGGTGAGGGCCGAGCGGCAAGAAATATCGCCCATTTGCGGATATTTCTTCACGCCCTTTTCTGCAAAGCGCGGCCATAGATCCTTTTCGGGGAACATTTCGTGCTTCCATGCGCGGCCGTCTTCCCATTGAGTGCCTGGAGAAATTTCAAACGGCCCCATGTCTTGCGTAACGTCCACGCCCGTTAAATTGAATGCAAGGGACGTAATTTTTTTATCGACATAGGTATCAGTGGGTGATGGAAAATCGCGGTGCCACGGTTGAAACATGGCACCTTGAAAGGGCACGTCAAAACCAATTTCCACAATCTTATAATCAGGCCCCAAAACATTTTCGCACATGCCAACAACAAATGGATGAGAGATAAGATCAACAAAAACCCTCATGTCCTGCGGGTGAATTTCAGCATACCAACGCCTAGGCCCGCGGCCCACTGCCCCACCGGGCCGTTGAATTGCGCTCCAAAACGCTGACATCATGTCTTCGCGCATGACTTCAACCCAATCGCGAGAAAAAGCATTTTTAAGGCCGGTGATGCCATCGCGTTGCAGTGTGTTCACATGTTCAGCAACATCCATCACAATTTCATCCTTCCACACTTTTGATCTCAACAACGCCTCGAAGTTGAAAGTTGCATGGAAAGTAGGCATCGAACAATCGAATGTCAAACTTTGAGCTATCAAAGCTGCAATGAATCTTAAGCGGTTTTAAAATGTACCAAGATTTGGTCGAGGCCACCTGATAGATCTGGCAACACGGCAAGCGCACCGTTGAAATCATCAGTCAATGTATATGCGCTGGGTGTAATGATCGTAGATAGCTGGGCGGCCTTGGCCGATGCAAGGCCCACGGCTGAATCTTCGATTGCAACAGCCTCATCACAGCGTATGCCAAGTTGCGCCAGGCACTTTAAATAAACTTCAGGGTCAGGCTTTTTTCGTGAAACATCTTCCCCGCACACTATTGCAGCAAAACCCGTTCGCTCTTTTTCAGAAAAGCAGGATCGCAGCAAAGCATCCAAATTTGATTTGCTGGTTGTTGTGGCAATCCCAAGTTTAATTTTTCGTTGAGTTGCTTTGCTCATAACGTCGTGAACACCGGGCCTTAACGATAGGCTACCGGCTTCAATGGCCTTGGCATAAAGTTCATTTTTGGCCTTGTGCATAGCCAAAATCACATCTGCAGCCAAACTGGCATCGGTCTCTTTGGCATAACGCGCAATGCGTTCTTTGCCGCCGGTGGTTGTTAAAAGCTTTCCATAAGTTTCAAAGTCCCACTGCCAGGCAAAACCAAACTGCTTGAAAGCTGTGTTGAAAGACGCGCGATGCAGTTCTTCCGTTTCAGCCAGTGTGCCATCAACATCAAAGATTATCGCTCTAAGCAATGGTTTGCTTTTCCACTGATCCGCCTTGTGAAAAAACGCGACTGTTTCGCACATCTGGTTCTTCCACAGTTGAAAGCATTTCGGGGGTGACAATGCCATCGCCTGTTTCAAGCAACCTGTTGGCGTGGCGCAACCGTGTGCGATCAAGCGCATTGCGGATTGATCTGGCATTGGCAAAATGCGGCTGTGTACGGCGCGTCTTGATATAGTCCCCCATCGCATCACGCGCTTTTGGGGAAAATCGATAACTCTGCTGGTCCAACATAATTTCAGCAATGTGCAAAAGCTCAGCATCCGTATAATCTGGAAAATCAATATGGTGGGCAATGCGAGAGCGAAAACCCGGATTGCTTTCATAAAACTTTGCCATGCGGTCGGCATAGCCCGCCAAAATGACCACAAGATCATCGCGTTGATTTTCCATCACCTGCAATAAAATTTCAATCGCCTCTTGGCCATAGTCGCGTTCATTGTCGGGCTTATAAAGATAATAAGCTTCATCAATGAACAGCACGCCGCCCATGGCTTTTTTCAAAAGTTCCTTGGTTTTGGGCGCAGTGTGGCCAATATATTGGCCCACAAGATCATCGCGCGTAACCGACACAAGCTGGCCTTTGCGCACATAATTCAATTTGTGCAAAAGCCCAGCCATCCGATTGGCAACAGTGGTTTTTCCGGTGCCGGGGTTTCCCGTAAAGCTCATGTGAAGGGTTGGTGTTTCGTGTGCCAAGCCTAGATCTTTGCGCACCCGTTCCACCATCAACAACGCAGCCGTTTCACGGATGCGTTGTTTCACTGGTGCAAGACCTATCAATTCACGATCAAGCGTGTCCAAAATTTCCGCCACACCTGAGGTTTGAAAAGCCTCGCGCAGATTGAATGTGGCGGCCATTGTCTAATACCTCGTCACATGTGTGTATTGAATATTGCGTCCGCCTGTTTCCAATCGCGTCATCTCAATTGTTGGTTCAACCTTTGGCCTTGATGCAATGAAAGACATGCGCACGGTTTCCCAGCCGCGTGTTGAATCAAATGCATTGATGCGAATATAGTTTTCTGGGTTGGCTTTGCGGCAATCTCTGATTTCCATCATCACGCCTGCGGCGTCTTTTAAATCAAACATGGGGTTTCCCCACATGTTCCAATAGGTGTTCCGTGGGTGCGGGTCTCTCGTATATTCCACGCCGATGGCCCAGTTTTTGCCGAGGCAATATTCAATTTGTGCCGCAATTTGTTCGTCGTTCAAATCTGGCAGAAATGAAAAACATCCTTGAGTGATGCGCATTGTGTTTCCCCTTATCCCATAACCGATTCAAGCGGCACAAAGTCTGACGTGTCGGTGGATTGATAGTTGAATGAAATATTGCCCCATGTGTCGAGCGCTGCCTCCACTGGCTTGCACCATTTGGCTGCGGCCCGCAAAATTTCAGGGCCTTCGTTGATAATGTCCCTGCCCTCGTTTCGGGCCATAACCATGGCTTCCAACGCAACGCGGTTTGCCTGTGCGCCCGCTTGAATACCCATCGGGTGGCCAATAGTGCCGCCGCCAAATTGCAACACCACATCATCGCCGAACAGATGCAACAACTGATGCATTTGGCCTGCGTGAATTCCGCCTGATGCCACTGGCATAACTTTTAGAGTGTCGGCCCAATCTTGTTCAAAGAAAATGCCTCGTGGCAAATCGACTTCATTTTTAATTTCGCGGCATACATTGTAATAGCCTTGAACTGTCATTGGATCGCCTTCCAACTTGCCGACTGCTGTGCCCGCATGAACGTGGTCAACACCAGCAAGTCGCAACCACTTGGCAATGACGCGGAATGAAATGCCGTGGTTCTTCTGGCGTGTGTATGTGCCATGGCCAGCCCGGTGCATATGCAAAATCATATCATTCTGGCGGCACCATTCAGAGATTGATTGAATAGCCGTCCAGCCGATGATCAAATCTACCATCACAATCACTGAACCCAATTCTTTGGCGAAGGTGGCGCGGCGATACATTTCTTCCATCGTGCCAGCAGTGATGTTCAAATAATGGCCTTTGATTTCGCCCGTTTCAGCGCAAGCCTTGTTCACGGCTTCCATGCAATATAAAAAGCGATCGCGCCAATGCATGAAGGGTTGAGAGTTGATGTTCTCATCGTCCTTCATAAAATCAAGGCCACCCTTCAGACCTTCATAAACCACGCGGCCATAGTTTTTCCCCGAAAGGCCAAGCTTTGGTTTTGTGGTGGCGCCCAACAAAGGGCGGCCGAATTTATCAAGCCGTTCACGTTCCACCACCAAGCCAGTTGGCGGGCCTTTATATGTTTTCACATAAGCCACAGGCAGGCGCATGTCTTCAAGCCGTGCTGCTTTCAATGGTTTGAAAGAAAATACGTTGCCAATCAACGATGCTGTAAGATTTGCAATGGAGCCTGGTTCGAACAGAATAAGGTCGTAAGCCACATAACAGAAATATTCGCCGGGCCTGCCGGGAACGGGTTCAACCTTATAGGCCTTGCCGCGATATTGATCGGCCGCAGTCAAACGGTCTGTCCAAACCACTGTCCAGGTTGCGGTGGAGCTTTCACCAGCAACGGCCGCTGCGGCCTCTACGGGGTCCACGCCGTCTTGTGGCGTAATGCGAAACAGTGCCAAAACATCTGTATCCTTGGGCACATAATCACCGACCCAATATCCCATTTGAGCATATTTCAACACGCCTGCTTTATAACGTTCCTTGCCGCGCAATTCTGTGTGTGATTTTTCTGCCATGTTTTCGCTCCTTGAAATCAGATTGATTTTTTTCGCGCATCGTAAAGGCGCAAGATGAGTGGGGTTAAAATAAGCTGCATGGCGATATCCATTTTGCCACCGGGAATGACAATGGAATTTGCCCGAGACATGAAGCTGCCGTTGATCATTGAAATGAGATAAGGAAAATCAATTCCGCGCGGATTGCGAAAACGAATAACAACCATCGATTCTTCAGGTGTTGGAATCCAACGCGAAATAAAGGGGTTTGAGGTATCCACCATTGGAACGCGTTGGAAGTTAATATCTGTTTCCGTAAACTGCGGGCAAATATAACGCACATAATCAGGCATGCGCCGCAAAATCGTATCCATCACAGCTTCAGTTGAATAGCCGCGCTGAGATTTGTCGCGGTGGATTTTCTGCGTCCACTCCAAATTGATGACAGGAACCACGCCAATTTTTAGGTCAGAATATTTTGGAAGATCGACGTTGCCGCCCACGAATGCACCGTGCAATCCTTCATAAAGCATCACATCGGTATCTGAGGGAATATCGCGCCATTCCGTAAATGTGCCAGGTGTTCCCCCGTGCTCATCAGCTTCTTTTTGGTCGTGGATATAAAAACGCCTTTTTCCAACGCCAGCTTTTCCATAAGACATAAAAAGATTTTGCAAGTTTTCCAGCAAATTTTCTTCGGGACCAAAGTGACTCATATGATCGTTGCCTTCTAGCGTGGCTTTGGCAATTCTATCTTTCATCCCCGCACGATCGAAGCGGTGGAACGAATCTCCTTCAACGAAAACAGCTTTGATGTGTTCACGGCGGAAAATTTGATCAAACACGTGCTTGACCGTCGTGGTTCCTGCACCCGATGAGCCAACAACAGAAATAATAGGATGTTTGATTGACATATTATGCACCGTTCCTAAAAAATCCGCGCTTGGAAAACAGCGGAGAGTATTGGCGATCGCTTGAAATTTCAGCGCCCGCAAAAAGGTTCATTTGTGCAACAGAACCAAAACACAATGGACAGCGGCCATGCAATGTTGTTGGCAACAAATCAAGAATGTCGGTTGCGCCATCGTTGGCAACGCCGCCTGCTTTTTCAACCAGATATGCAATCGGCGCGCATTCATAGATATAACGCAGGCGGCCGCGTTCGTAACCTTTGCGTTGGTCGGCTGGATAAAAGAATATGCCGCCGCGCGCAAAGATGCGGTGGGTTTCTCCCGCCAATGCAGCAAGCCAGCGCATGTTATAATCAACAGCCAAAGGCCCCTCTTTGCCATCTAGGCATTGATCAACAAAACGGCGTTCCCGCTCAGACCAAAATCGATAGTTCGACATGTTAATCGCAAATTCAAAGGCTGATTTTGGAATGATGCCTTCGCGCACAAAGCACCAATTCACACGCGCAACATCGAGCGCAAACACCAGAGGCGTGCCGCCAAGGGAGACCACCAATTCAGTTCGCGCGCCATAAATGAAGTATCCAGCGGCAATAAGTTCACGGCCTGAGCGCAAAAAGTTCTGAGCGATGTCGCCTTTCACGGCGGGATAAATTCCGAAAATTGTGCCGATGGTGGAGTTCACACCAATATTGGAAGATCCATCAAGCGGGTCAATCGCCAAGGCAAGGCTTCCATTTGCCAAAAGTTTAACCGGCAAATCTTCTTCTTCAGAAAGTAAACAGGCTATTGGTGATTTTCGTGCGGCATCCAAAAATGCATTGTGGGCAAAAACATCGAGATACTTTTGCACTTCGCCCTGCACGTTGGTGGCGCCCTCTTCAGAAAATCTGGCATTCGTAGCGCCATCAGCAACAGCTGCTGCAACGGCCGCCGCCGCAAGCGACAATTGCTCAAGCACAATGGAGACAGCCTTGGCTTGTGGCCCGGCTTTATCAAAATCAGCCAAAATACTTTTTAGCGTTATAATTCCCATAAACTGCATTTCCAGAATTTTCTTATTATTTGTTGTGTGACAATCCGTCAGATTCGTGATTAAGTAAAATTAAAATTATTGTGGGCCTCATTGAGTTTTTTTTATGCGCGATTTAACTCTTAAACACCTCCGCGCAATTGCGCGCATTGCAGAATTGAGAACGGTTATGGCCGCGGCTGATCGGCTTAATTTGTCTTCGTCGGCGGTTTCTATCACATTAAAACAAGTCGAAGACGGTTTGGGCATTAAACTTTTTGAACGCACGGAAAAGGGGTTT
Source organism: Hyphomicrobiales bacterium (assembly GCA_025356765.1). Taxonomy (GTDB): domain Bacteria; phylum Pseudomonadota; class Alphaproteobacteria; order Rhizobiales; family Aestuariivirgaceae; genus Aestuariivirga. The sequence goes on from JANXRO010000101.1 coordinate 17,511, forward strand.
AGGCCCACCCAAGCGGGGCAAAAAGTGGTTCTTGCTGAAGCGCAGATCAGCGCAATTTTGAGTGAATTGATTGAAGAAACTGAAGCGATGCGCGGCGGTGTGCGTGGGCGGGTTACACTTGGCGTGGTGAGCACGGCCAAATATTTTGCGCCGTTCATGTTGCGGGCTTTTGAGAGGCTTCACCCGGGGGTTGATATCAATCTTAAAGTTGGAAACCGCGAAGAAATTTTGACCAGGCTTTCTGATTTTACACTTGATATGGCGTTGATAGGCCGCCCCCCGCAAGACATTGACGTTCAGCAAGAAGAAATTGGTAACCACCCGCATGTGGTGATCGCATCGCCTGATCATCCATTGGCGCGCAAACGCAAAGTGGCCGCAAGCAGCCTTTCAGATCAAGTGTTTTTGGTGCGTGAACACGGTTCTGGCACACGCATGTTGGCTGAACGTATTTTGTCAGAGATTGGTGCTGTGCCAAAGCTCGGAATGGAAATCAGTTCGAATGAAACAATCAAACAGGCGGTGATGGCTGGGCTTGGAATTTCAATGCTGTCTTATCACACTGTGGCTCATGAGATTGAGGAAGGGCGTCTTTCAATGTTGCAGGTTGAAGGAACGCCCGTTATCAGAAAATGGCATATTGTGCGGCATCAAAAAAAATATCTGCTTCCATCTGCTCAATCTCTTTGGGCATTTATCTGCAAAGAAGGAGAAAGCTTTTTACCCCAGATGAAAATGAAATAAATTAGGCGCGAAGCAACTGTTTATCAGCGGCGGCAACTGCGGCTTCAACACCGATTTTTGCCGCGTCTTCAAGTGCACCTTCTTTGGAAACTTCAGAACTGGTTGTGCCATCCAGCGCCAAGATTTGGCCCTTGAAAAACAATTTGCCACCTTCAATGCGGGCGTGCCCTGCAATGGGCGTGCGGCATGATCCATCCAACCTTGCCAAGAAGGCGCGTTCGCATTCAATCGCAATGCCTGAAGTGTTGTGATGAATGGCTTGCACCAAATCTTGGGCACGTGTGTTGTTTTGTTTAACCTCGATGCCAATGGCACCCTGGGCCACAGCGGGCAACATTTCATCCATATCCATAATGCTGCTGATATGGTGTGCCATGCCAAGCCGGTTGAGCCCCGCTACAGCCAGAAAAGTTGCTTCGGCAACACCTTCCGCCAATTTTCTCATGCGCGTTTGAACATTGCCGCGAAATTGCACGGACTTTAAATCGGGCCTGATCCGCAAAGCTTGCGCATTGCGCCGCACGGATGATGAACCAAGCAAACCACCTTGCGGCATATCTTGCAGTGATTTGTAATTCACACTCACAAATGCGTCTCGCGGGTCTTCGCGTTCCAATATTGCCGCAATGGCCAAACCATCCGGCAAAAGTGCCGGCATGTCTTTCATGGAATGGACGGCAAGATCAATAGAGCCGTTTTGCAACGCCTCTTCAATTTCAAAAGTGAAAAGCCCTTTTCCGCCAATTTCTGCCAAGGGCTGATTGAGAATACGATCACCCGTTGTGTTGATGACAACAATTTCAAATTGCTTTTCATCAAGCCCATGCGCTTCCATCAGCCGCGAACGTGTTTCATGGGCTTGGGCCAAGGCCAAGGGTGAACCGCGCGTGCCTATGCGAATAATGGAGTTACCTGACATCAATCAAGCAACAGCGCGGCTCAACGCACAATGGCTCCACAAATCTGACAAGGCTTTTGTCAGTTTTGCAATATCTTCATCTGTGTGGAAGGGCGAAGGGGTGATGCGCAACCGCTCGGTGCCCTTGGGCACAGTGGGGTAGTTGATCGGCTGAATATAAATGCCATACCGATCCATCAAAATATCGCTGATCATTTTGCACTTGGCGGCATTGCCCACCATCACCGGAACGATGTGACTATCGTTGTCCATCACCGGGATGCCAATGGCATTCAGCGCTTTACGCACTTTTGCCACGGCACGGCGTTGGCGAAGGCGCTCAAAATCGCTTTCCTTTAAATGGCGAACGGCTGTTCTGGCGCCCGCAGCAATTGCTGGCGGAAGTGCTGTTGTAAAAATAAAACCAGAAGCGAAGCTTCGCACATAATCACAAAGCTCGCGCGATGCTGCAATATAACCGCCCATCACGCCAAATGCTTTGCCAAGTGTTGCTTCAATCACAGTTAGTCGATGCATCTGGCCTTCACGCTCTGCAATGCCGCCACCACGTGGGCCATACATGCCAACGGCGTGAACTTCATCCAGATAGGTCATGGCACCATATTTTTCGGCCAGATCGCAAATGCCTTTAATGTTGCCAATATCGCCATCCATCGAATAGACCGATTCAAAGGCAATCAATTTGGGGCGATGAAGCGGAATTTCCTTCAGGTGCCTTTCCAAATCAACCAGATCATTGTGCTTGAAAATGCGTCGCTCAGCGCGGCTGTGGCGAATGCCTTCAATCATCGAAGCGTGGTTGCCTGCATCTGATAAAACCACGCAATTGGGAATGCCGCCAGCAAGCGCACTCAGTGCGGCCCAGTTTGAAATATAACCTGATGTGAACAACAGTGCTGATTCCTTGCCATGCAAATCAGCCAATTCTTCTTCAAGCAAAACATGTTCATGGCTGTTGCCAGAAATGTTGCGCGTGCCCCCTGCCCCTGCGCCATAGGCCTTCAAGGCGGCGCAAGTTGCTTCAATCACCTTGGGGTGTTGGCCCATGCCCAGATAGTCATTGGCGCACCAGATTGTCACATCTTCGGTAACACCATCTTTATAGCGGCGCGCTGCTGGAAAATGCCCGGCCTTGCGTTCAAGTTCGGCGAATACGCGATAACGGCCCTCTTCGCGCAGTTGATCAAGTTCCGCAGTGAAAAAGTTTTGATGGTCAAATGTAGGGGTGTTCATAACAGGGCTCCAACTGCAGTGTGATGATGGTGGTTTTTTTTATTATTATTTGTCGATTCTGGCGCGTCAATTTTCTCCGTACGCGGCTTTTTTGAGAGTGACCAAGTCCACAATTTTTCAGCGGGCAACGGCAACATTAATAGGATGTGTTCAAGCAAGCCAATGGCGGCCAAAATTGCTGCCATCGAAATTTCAAATGTCTGCGGCAATGCGGCAAGATAGATTGTGAGAGCGGTTAAACCAGCACAGGAAAACGGGAACAGTGGGTTCATTTTGCGCTTGCGCAGAAAGCCTTTTAAAACATCCATGTGATCAGGCACAAATTCTGCGCTCACATTACGAACGCCCAAAAACACGTTTAGGCGCGCACTTAAGTGCATCAGCCACAGCATCACAAAACACCACAGCGCCGTATCGTTTCCAGATAAATAAATCGCTGCTGCAAATACGATCACCACAATCTCGTGCCACAGATTGGCATTCACCGCGTGGCCAAAATGGGCGGCACCTGAACAGCCTTCAACACAGCGCGTTTTGCGGGGGCCTGTCACAAACCCCATATAAAGCGCCATTTCCGTCCAGCCCCAAACAAGAAGACCAGCAGCAAAGCTTGCAGCAATTGCAAAGGTTGAGCTGTCATCTTTGAAAACCAAGATCGCAATCGCACAGCCCAAAAGAACCACGGTTGCTGCCGCCATGCTCCATTTAAATGTGCGCGTGGGCAGGCTATCAAGATAAAAAATGACAGCCGTGAACACGCACCACATCAACAAAACAAATGCTGCGGCAGCAAGAACCATCATGGTTTAATAGCTCGGGGCCAAGCGCACGTTGGCAGGCGCTTGGTTGCGTTTGCTGGGCAGGGCATAAAGCCGCAAGAACACAAAGCCCGCTTTTAAGCCGGTTGTAAACTTGCTGATTTTTGCGGTTAATCCGCCCTTGGCCTGTTGGGTTGCGGCCACTTCGGTGATGACTATCAACTTGTTCAACAGCGCCAAGAACTTTGGGTTATCAATATCAATTTCCAAGGGGAAAACTTGGCGCGAAATTTCCGATGTGATGCGGAACACTTTCATTCCATATTCCGTTGGGTCAACACCCAATGCGGCATGAAAATGCGGGCGCTGATGGTCGCGCACGTACATGGTGGCGAAAATTGCCAGCAAGAAGAACTTCACCCAATATTTATTGAGGCCAGACAATAATTCTGGGTTTGCACGCATTAACAATGCAAAAGCTTCGCCATGGCGAAATTCATCGTTGCACCATTTTTCAAACCATTTGAAAATGGGGTGGAAGCGTTTTTCAGGGTGAGCCTGCAGATGGCGGAATATTGCGATGTAGCGCGCATAGCCAATTTTTTCAGACAAATATGTTGCATAGAAAATAAACTTCGGGCGGAAATAGGTATATTTTTTTGCCTTGGTCAAAAAGCCCAAGTCCACGCCAATGTCAAAATCT
>JANXRO010000159.1 GCA_025356765.1 Hyphomicrobiales bacterium
CCATGCCGCGGGTGAAGAGCGCTATATCAAATCAGATAAAGTAACAGCACATATCCAAAGTGTTTTGGCAGATTGTGATTTGATCGTTGGCACTGAAGAAGAAGTGGCAATCGCCGGTGGCACAGAAAATACGCTGGAAGCATTGCGCGCCATTCGGGCTATTTCCAAGGGCGTGATTGTTTTAAAACGCGGGCCGATGGGCTGCGTGGTTTATCCAGCCGCAATCCCTTCGTCGCTTGATGATGGCATCATAGGGAAGGGCTTCCCGATTGAGGTTTATAACGTGTTGGGTGCTGGCGATGCCTTCATGTCTGGCTTTTTGCGCGGCTGGTTGAAAGATGAGCCGCATGAAGTGTCTGCCACCTGGGCCAATGCCTGTGGAGCCTTTGCGGTTTCACGCCTGTTGTGTTCACCAGACTATGTGAAATGGGATGAGCTGCAATTTTTCTTGAAGAATGGCTCGCCTCAACGCGCCTTACGTAAAGATGAAAACATCAATCACCTGCATTGGGCTTTGACGCGGCGCGAATTGCCAAAGCAGATTTTGTCTTTCGCCATCGATCACCGCAAACACCTGGAAGATTTGGCCGATAAGGTTGGCGCCTCACGTGATAAGATATCGTCCTTCAAGCGCCTTGCTGTAAAAGCCATGGCGAAAGTGTCAAAAGGAAAGCCGGGCTTTGGCACATTGCTGGATGATAAATATGGCCGCGAGGCGATGTTTGACGCAGAGAAGCTGGGCCTGTGGATTGCCAGGCCTTTGGAAGATCCGGGCTCAAGGCCGTTGCGTTTTGAATTCTCGCAGGATGTAGGCTCGCGTTTGGTTGAATGGCCTGTCACGCATTGCATCAAGTGCTTGTGCTTTTATCATCCAGATGATCCAGCCCAGCTAAAGCAAGAGCAACAACAAAAACTGCGTGACCTTTATGAAGCGGCCACAAAAGTTGGCCGCGAATTGTTGATTGAGATTATTGCATCAAAGAACGGCCCGATGGATAAAACCACGGTGGCCCGCGCCATGCAGGAACTTTATGACCTCAATATCAAGCCCGATTGGTGGAAGCTTGAACCGCAGGCAGACCCTGAAGCTTGGGACGAGATGGGCAAAGTGATTGACGAGAATGATCCGCTGTGTCGCGGCATTGTTCTGTTGGGATTGGATGCGCCGGAAGATGAATTGGCCAAGGGCTTTGCAGCGGTTGCTGATAAGCCCCATGTGAAGGGTTTTGCCGTGGGCCGCACCATTTTCTTGGAAGCGGCGGAAGCATGGCTTTCAGGCAAGATGACAGATGACGTTGCCGTTGATAACATGGCGGCAAAATATGCTTCGCTGGTGAAGCTGTGGAACGAGGCGCGTTCATAAATGCCAAAACTGCTCGTCAAAGCCAAAAAGAAAACTGGCAAGGTGATTTCGGTCACGCCAAAATCTGCCAAGTGGAAATATGTGGGCCATGATGTTTGGAAATTGCAACCCGGTAAAATTGCTAAGGGGTTGGAGGCAAAACGTGAAACCTGCATCGTGTTCATTTCGGGCAAGGGCCATGTTGTTGTGGATGGCAAAGACCTAGGCGTGATTGGCAACCGCATGAGTGCTTTTGATGGCAAGCCATGGTCGGTCTACATTCCACCGAAGGTAAAATGGAGTGTGAAGGCAGAAACAGAGTGTGTGATCAACATTTGCACAGCACCCGCCAAAGGCTTGAAGCCTTTGAAGGTGATTGATCCTGCCACCTTGTCGATTGAAACGCGCGGGAGCGGTTCCAACACGCGCCTTGTGTGCAACATTATGCCGGAATGGGATGATGCGGCTGAAAGCCTATTGGTGGTTGAGGTGATAACGCCCAATGGCTGCACATCATCTTATCCATCCCACAAGCATGATAAAGATAATCTGCCCCATGAAAGCCTGCTTGAGGAAACCTATTATCATCGTTTAAATCCGCCCCAAGGATTTGCCTTTCAGAGGGTTTATACCGATGATCGCAAATTGGATGAAGCAATGGCCGTGGAAGATGGAGACATCGCCATGGTGCCGAAAGGCTATCACCCTGTCGCTACGATTCATGGCTATGATCTTTACTATCTCAATGTGATGGCCGGGCCCAAGCGCATTTGGAAA
>JANXRO010000174.1 GCA_025356765.1 Hyphomicrobiales bacterium
CCAATGCGCACGGGTTTTTGATGTTTGATTGCAATCTCAATCATGGTTGCGAAATTGCGATCTCGTTTTTCTTTGAAACCCACGTTACCGGGGTTGATGCGATATTTCGCCAAGGCCTTGGCACATTCAGGAAACTGCGCCAGCAGAACATGGCCGTTGTAATGAAAATCCCCAACAAGCGGCACATTAACTCCCATCTTGGAAAGCTGCTCGACGATTGCCGGAACCGCAGCAGCAGACTCTTCGCGGTCAACCGTGATGCGCACCAATTCCGAACCTGCGCGCGCAAGCTCAGCGCATTGCTTTGCTGTGGCCGTGGCGTCTGCCGTGTCCGTGTTGGTCATAGATTGCACAACGATGGGCGAATGTCCGCCCATCAATACGTTTCCCACTTTTACAGGAATAGTTTTATGTCGAAAATCAATTGCCGAATAAGCCAAGGTCATGCCGCCGCTTCTATCGTGTTCAAAGCCCAAATTCAACTAAACCATGGAAAGTAAAATCACAGCCGTTTCTAAAATATCTTTCACACTTGCCCCGCGTGATAGATCTGAAACAGGCCGGGCAAATCCTTGCAAGATGGGGCCAATCGCTTGTGCGCCACCCAGATATTGGCAAAGCTTATAGGCAATATTGCCCGCATCTAAATCTGGAAAAACCAAAACATTGGCAGTGCCAGCAACGGCACTCGCAGCACCAATTTTACGTTGCGCCACCGCTTCGGACAAAGCCGCATCGCCCTGAAGCTCGCCATCAAAGTGAAAATGTGGCGCGCGGGCTTGTGCCAATCTGCAGGCTTCAATCACCTTATCAGCATCAGCGTGTTTGGCGCTGCCTTTTGTGGAAAATGATAGCATGGCCACACGTGGGTCTTGCCCTAAAAGCCTTGAAGCACTGTTTGCAGCTGCGATGCCAATATCGGCCAACTGTTCCGCACTGGGTTGAACATTCACCGCGCAATCTGCAAAAATAAAAACTCTATCGGGCCATTGCATCAGAAAAAAACTTGAAGGCGTTGTGTTGCCTTTGGCCAAACCAATGGTCAGCAACGCAGCCTCAATCACCCGTGCGGTAGGGTTACTAACGCCCGCCAACATTGCGTCTGCTTGGCCCGTTTCAACCATTGCGCCGCCCGCATACAAAGGCTTTCGCAAAAGTCTCGCAGCCATAGCTTGGGTTAAACGCGTGCGCTTTTTTACCAGAACAGAAACAGTTTCGGCATCAGCTTCCGCGCCATCTGGCCTCAACAAAATTGGAATTGCCAGATCTTCTTCTTGTAAAATTTGCGCGGCGCTGATGATACGGCTGTCATTACCTTCAGGTAAAACCAGCCGCAACTTTTTGCCTTTGATTTTGTCTTTGGCGTTTTGAATAATGTCTACGGCTTGCCCCATGGGCCACACCTAACAGTGTTTTGCCCATCTTGAAATCACCTTTTTCCTGCCCGCTGTTTGCCACATTCCCTACCCAAAACTTAATCCGTTGCAGTGGGACGGCACAAAAATGAGAGGGGACAAGGCATGAAGAGATTTTTGCCTGCACTATGCATTTGGGCCATGTCTTGGTCTGGCGTTCAGGCCCAAACGGCTGAAACCAGTTTCACAATTTTAGTGGGCGAACCCAGTTGGATTGCTGATGCTCAATTATTAGCAAAGTCGCTCGACCATGAAGGCGCATTGCGCGTTTTGCCAGTGTTGGGTGAAGGCAGCATTCAAGCAATGCAAGACATTACGCAATTCTCGGCGCTTGATAGCGCGTTAGTCACATCTGATTCATTGGCCTATGTAAAAGCGCAAAATCTGTTGGGCGCGGATGAGCAAAAATTCAGTTACATCACCGCCATCAAGCCCCTGCCCATTATGTTAATTGCGCGAAAAAACATCGCCAACATTACAGCCCTTGCGGGCAAACGCATCGCCACGGGGCCTGCTTATTCCGCCAGCTTTGCCACAGGTGAAATGGTGTTTGGCGCAATGGAAATTCCGTTTCTGCGTGTGGCCCAGACACAAGATGCCGCCATCGAATCTTTGGCAAGTGGAAAGGCCGATGCCGCCTTGGTTTTGGGCACACCCAAAAATCTAAGTCGCCTTCAAGTCGGTGACTTTCATATTCTGCCCATCGTTATGCCGACAGAGCTTACACAAACTTACAGCCGCAACACGCTTTCAAACAAAGATGCACCCAACCTTTTGGCTAATAATCAAAAAATTGAAAGCATCTCAACGCAGCTTTTGCTGGCCGTTAATGATCAACATTTCGATGCCGGGCAACGCAACCGCTTGAAGCAGTTTGAGACCGAGATTTTCAAACAAGCCAATTTTGCATCAAAGGCCCAAGTTGAAGGTTGGGCCCGCCAGCAAGACGCACAAAATCAACTTGGCTTGAACGTAAATATTGAACCTACAGGAGCACAACCATGAGCTATTCTCCCGCCCGCTTGGACGAACCAACAAAAACCGAAGCTGAAACACCAAAGCCAGATGAAGCATTAGCCAAGCCCCTAACACCGGGCTGGTTTTCAGATGCATACCCCGCTGAAACCCCGGATGAATTGGCCGAGCGTTATCGCGCGCGCGCCGCAAGACAAGAAGAGTTGCAACATTCAGAATCCGCCGCCCTTGAGGATTATCGCCGCAAATTGGATGAACGCATCAAACACGCGCAACGCATTTATGATCGGCCCCAAAACGACAATGCGCATGATCGCGCGCGTGATAATCGGCATGATAATCCGCCAGAGCCACCGTTGCGCGCCACAAGGCCCACAATGCCGCTTACTGAAATCTATGGTCGCACAAAACGCTATCGGCTTGAACAGGAACAGGCCCCACAACAACGCAAACCCAAATCCAACGGCATTGGCACTTATGTAGCCTATTCCGCATTGGCCCTTGTGTTGGGCAGCGCTGCGGGATTTGGCGTGGCCAATCGCGATCAAGTGATGAGTGTTGCTCATTCAGGATTTGCTAAAGTTGCAGACTATGTGGCCTGGACACGCGCCTCTGCTGCACCGCCCGTTCTTTTGGGTGAAACAACGACGGGTCATACCACCATTGCAAAAAAGCCCGTCACCATGGCATCACTTGAGGTGAATGATGTGCGCGGAACTTTAAACAGCATGATACCGCTCACCTTGCAGGCAACGCCCGCCGCTGCTGATCAAACATTGGATTTGAAAATCACTGGCCTGCCAAAAACCGCTTACCTCACCAAAGGCCAGCAAACTGTATCTGGTGATTGGATTGTAAAAGCCGCTGAAACTGAAAACATCAAGCTGTTCGTCCCCCAATCAGAAACGCCCAAACTTAATCTTGAAGTGGCAGCCCTTGAAAGCGGCACCAACACCATTGCGACACCTGCCCAAAGCATGAGCGTTGAATTATCCGACGTGAAAATTATGCCAACAGCCGCACCGCCAGATGGCGTGGATATTAAATCCAATGCCATTCCTGAACCCATTACTGCGGCACCAGAACCAGGCGCAGATCTTTTAGCAAAGGCCCAAGAGTTGATGAACCAAGGCGATGTGGCCTCAGCGCGGCAGTTTTATTTACAAGCCTCAAGCTTAGGCAACGCCAAGGGCACATTCGGCGTGGCGCGAACATATGACCCTAAAACATTTGCTGAGTTGAAAATCGAAGGCCTGCAGCCAGACCCCGCCAAAGCGGACGAATGGTATAAAAAGGCCGCCGCCGCTGGTATCACAGCACAGAATTAGCTGCACTCGACAAGCGTTCATCTTCCCGGCAAAACAGACGCTCTGTTTTGAGGGAAGATGATGCGCGCCGCTGATTTCATTGTTGCCAGTTTAAAAGCCCATGACGTGAAACGTGTTTATTGCGTGCCGGGCGAAAGCTATTTGGCTTTGTTGGATGCGCTTTATCGCAGCGGCATCGATGTTATCATTTGCCGCCACGAAGGGGGTGCTGGCTTTATGGCCGTGGCTGAAGCGCGAATGACGGGTGTGCCCGGTGTGGTGTTGGTCAGCCGGGGCCCCGGGGCCACCAATGTTTCAATTGCGGTACATATGGCCGAGCAAGATGCAGTGCCTTTGATTGTGATGATTGGCCAAGTGGCGCGCGATGAGAAATATCGCTTCGTATTCCAGGAAATGGATTATGTGGCTTTGTTTGGCAGCTTTGCCAAAGGCGTTTTTGAACTGAGTGACGCAAGTCGCTTGGCCGAAATGTTGCCCCGCTCGTTTCGCTTGTC
>JANXRO010000264.1 GCA_025356765.1 Hyphomicrobiales bacterium
GTGACCAGTTTCTGGGTGAGTTTGGAATAATATTGGCCAGGGCTTAAGGGGCTTTTGCCATCTGACGTTTCCGAACTTTCCGGGTGATCATAGATCAACATGATATCCAGATCAGATGCGGCCGTCATTTCATGGCCGCCCAATTTGCCAAGCCCCAGAACGACACACGTGCCGCCCTTGAGGTGGCCATGTCTGGCCACGAGATCATTTTTTATAACGTCGAGAAGTTTGGCCAATACGCAATCTGCCACTTCCGAAAAGCCACGTCCTGCGGCTTCTGCGCTGATGGTTTCAGACAGGATGCGCACGCCCACGCGGAAATTTTTCTCGCGGGCAAAAACGCGGGTTATATCCATCGCTTCCTCAATGCTGGCCGTGTTGGCAATCAGCGCATTGAGTTCTGCTGCAAGGATATTTTTCGCTGGCAAGGGATCAAAAAAATCAGGGGCTGTGACGGCTTCAAGAATGCGCGGTTGGCTGCTGATCTTTTCTGCAAGGCGCGGGGCGTAACCTAAAATTTGCGCAATCAAATCCAAGATTTTGCGATTGGCTTTGATCATCGCCAAAAGCTGAATGCCTGCTGGAAGGCTTTCGAGAAATTTGTCAAAGGCAAAAAATGCCTTATCGGCCTCACCAGTTTTGGCCAGCGTCTCTAAAATCAACGGCATCAATTCGGTGAGCAATTCTCGTGCGCGGGCGGTTTTGGTGGCGCGGTAGCGACCAAAGTGCCAACCCCTAATGGTGGCGGAAATTTCAGAACTTTGCGAAAATCCCAGACGCTCCAACGTGGCCAGTGTTGCGGGATCATCTTCGCCGCCGGTAAAAACCAAACTGCCTTGGGAAGAGCTTAAGTCTTCGGCCGATTCAAACAATGCAGCATAATGGTTCTGCACAGTTTGCAAGGTGGCTTGCAATTGTTTGGCCAAGGCATCACCATTTTCAAAACCGCTGAACTTTGCATAGGTTTCAAATTCAGTTGGGTCTTTTGGCGTTTCATGGGTTTGCTGATCGTTGCGCATTTGGGCGCGATGTTCCAGCATCCGTAAAAATTGATAGGCCGATTTTAACTCGCTGGCGGTTTTCAACGTAATCCATTTTTCTTCGGCCAACATATCCAAGGCATCAAGCGTTTTAATGCAGCGCAATTTTGGATTTCGTCCACCTGCAATCAATTGCTGAGTCTGAGCAAAAAATTCAATTTCACGAATGCCGCCGCGGCCCAGTTTCAAGTTATGGCCAAAGATGGCAATTTCACCATGGCCTTTCACGGCATGAATTTGTCGCTTCATTGATTGCACATCTGCGATGGCGGCATAGTCTAAATATTTGCGCCAGATGTATGGCTTTAATCGATCAAGAAATTCCTGGCCCAGTTCGATGTCGCCGGCACAAGGCCTAGCCTTGATCATGGCGGCGCGTTCCCAGTTCTGGCCATAGTTTTCGTAATAATTTGCTGCGGCCTCAATGTCGATTGCGACTTGCGTGGCACGCGGATCTGGCCGCAGGCGCAAATCAACGCGAAACACATAACCATCTTCGGTGATGTCTTGCAGCATGATGGCAAGATTGCGCGTGAGTTTTACAAAATAGGTTTCAGGCACGAATATTTTATCAAGCGAAGAATGTTCTGCGTCATAAAGAACGATCACATCAATATCGCTGGAGTAGTTGAGTTCGAAGGCACCCATCTTGCCCATGGCCAGCACAACATAGCCCTTGAGGGGCGAGGCATTGTCTCGCTTCCATAAATAAGAAAGCGCTGCCTCGGTGGCTGCATCCGCAAACTGCGTGAGCGCTGTTGTAACCTCATTCAGTGACCACACTTCGCCGACGTCACACAGCGCCACCAGCAAGGCCAGCTGTTGTTTTGCTTGGCGCAAATATGCCATGGCAATGGTGCGGGTTTCTGCGTTGATAATTTCACCCAAGCCGCTGCAGAGATTTGCCAATACATCTTCGGGTGCGCGGGTAAGAAGTTCGGAAACAAAGCCTTCATGGTTGTGGAGAAGTGTCGTTAAATAGGGCGAGCTTGATGTTATCAAATCAAGCAGCGGCTTTACCGTGTGGAGTTTTGAGCTTGGGTCTATGTCTTGCCAAAAGCGTGTGGAAGTCTCGCTTTTGGCTTTAACAAGGTTTGGAGCAATGCGGGTGATGAAATGGTTTTTTGACACGGTTGGCAGCCTAAACTGGTTTGGCCGATTTTGAAATTGTTTCTTAAATGCGCTAGTGCAAGGCGATGACACCCAACGCCTTCAATCTTTTTTGCAAATCAATGCCGCATTCTACTTATGTTTGCCAATGGGGTGGCGCTGATGTTTGGAAAGTTGGCGGCAAAGTGTTTGCTATTCATTTTGCACCACCTGATATTTATGCGGGAATTACGTTCAAAGTTTCACGCTTCAGTTTTGAACTTTTGAAAACCCAGAAGGGCCTGCGCCCGGCACCTTATTTTGCCTCTCGCGGGATGAGTTGGATTCAACGTCAAACCGACGAGACTTTGAAAAATGAAGATTTAAAAAAATATCTGGCCGAAAGTTATCGCTTGGTATTTTCTGGACTGACCAAGAAAATACAGGCGCAGCTTGGCTGTAGGATAATTTAATGGGAACCTTTCCATGTGATGCGGGGTTGTTATGCCTAGTCACATCTGGAAAGGAAATTATAGTGGACGTCGATAGAAATAAATGAACAGCCAAACAAGCCAGAGGTGCCATCGAGCAAGTCGCAGGAAATGAGCGTCCGTGCAGATATTCTTGAACGGACGCTTTTATAACTGAGGTTTGAATTAATATTTCTTCATCATCATGTGATGATGATGGTGGTGCATGTTATGATGCATCATGTGATGGTGCATCTTCTTCGGAATGCAACGGTTATTCATGCGGCCATTGGGACAGGTTTTTGTATTCCCACCATTGGCCGGTTGTGTTGCCGTTTGTGCCGATGCATCGATTGAAAATGTTGCAGCTGCGATCGAAATACCGA
>JANXRO010000207.1 GCA_025356765.1 Hyphomicrobiales bacterium
CCATCAACTATCGTACGTTCAAACCTGAACGCGACGGTCTGTTCTGCGCACGCATTTTTGGCCCCGTGAAAGATTACGAATGCTTGTGCGGCAAATATAAGCGCATGAAATATAAGGGCATCATTTGCGAAAAGTGCGGCGGTGAAGTCACCTTGTCTAAAGTGCGGCGTGAACGCATGGGCCACATCGAACTGGCAGCGCCCGTTGCTCACATCTGGTTTTTGAAATCAGTTCCATCACGCATCGCCAACCTGTTGGACATGACGCTGAAGGATGTTGAACGCATTCTGTATTTCGAGAACTACATCGTGGTGGAGCCAGGCTTAACACCGCTGAAGATGAACCAGCTTTTGGGCGAAAACGAATATCTTAAAGCCCAAGAAGAATATGGCGAAGACAGCTTCACAGCATCCATCGGTGCTGAAGCTATTCGCGATATGTTGACAGCAATCAATCTTGACCAGTTGAAAATCAGCTTGCGTGAAGAACTGAAAGTGGCAACTGGCGAATTGAAGCCAAAGAAATTGGCCAAGCGTTTGAAGCTGGTTGAAAACTTCCTTGAATCAGGCAACCGCCCTGATTGGATGATCCTTACTGTCGTTCCTGTTATTCCGCCTGAACTGCGTCCGTTGGTTCCGCTGGATGGCGGCCGCTTTGCCACATCTGATTTGAACGATCTTTATCGTCGCGTGATCAACCGCAACAACCGTTTGAAGCGTTTGATCGAACTTCGTGCTCCAGACATTATCGTGCGCAACGAAAAGCGCATGTTGCAAGAGTCAGTTGATGCGCTGTTTGATAATGGCCGTCGTGGCCGCGTGATCACGGGTGCTAACAAGCGTCCGTTGAAGTCGCTGTCTGATATGCTCAAGGGCAAGCAAGGTCGCTTCCGCCAAAACTTGCTGGGCAAGCGCGTGGATTATTCAGGCCGCTCGGTTATCGTAGTGGGTCCAGAATTGAAATTGCATCAGTGTGGCCTGCCAAAGAAAATGGCCTTGGAACTTTTCAAGCCGTTTATTTATTCGCGCCTTGAAGCCAAAGGTCTTTCTTCAACAGTGAAGCAAGCCAAGAAACTGGTTGAAAAAGAAAAGCCAGAAGTCTGGGATATCTTGGATGAAGTGATCCGCGAACACCCCATCATGCTCAACCGTGCGCCAACGCTGCATCGCCTTGGCATTCAGGCGTTTGAACCTGTGTTGATTGAAGGCAAAGCCATTCAGCTTCATCCGCTGGTATGTACTGCTTTTAACGCTGACTTTGACGGCGACCAAATGGCTGTTCACGTTCCACTGTCCCTTGAAGCCCAGCTTGAAGCGCGTGTTTTGATGATGGCTACGAACAACGTGTTGCATCCTGCAAACGGCCAGCCAATTATCGTGCCGTCGCAAGATATTGTGCTGGGCCTCTATTATTTGTCGTTGATGCAAGACAATGAACCAGGCGAAGGCATGATCTTCGGCAGCATGGCCGAAATTGATCACGCCCTTGCCGCTGGTGCTGTTACTTTGCATGCCAAGGTGAAAGCCCGCGTTCGTGAAATGGGCCCTGATGGAACACCGATCAATCGCGTTGTGAATACAACACCGGGCCGCATGAAGATTGGTGAACTTTTGCCAATCGCCACAAACATCAGCCATGATGTATGCAACAGGCTTTTGACCAAGCGTGAAATCTCAAAGATGATTGACTCTGTCTATCGTCATTGCGGCCAGAAAGAAGCGGTTATTTTCGCAGATCGCATTATGGGCTTGGGCTTCCTCAATGCTTATAAGGCTGGCATTTCGTTCGGCAAAGACGACATGGTTATTCCAAAGGCAAAAGACCGGTTGGTTTCTTCGGCTCGCGTATTGGCGAAGGAATTTGAACAACAGTTTGCCGATGGTTTGATCACGCAAGGTGAAAAATACAATAAGGTTGTGGATGCCTGGAACAAGTGTTCAGCAGCCGTTGCCGAAGAAATGATGTCTGAAATTTCATCAGTTAAAAAAGATGAAGTGACAGGACGCACCAAGCCTATCAACTCCATCTATATGATGAGCCATTCAGGTGCGCGTGGGTCACCAACCCAAATGCGTCAGCTGGCGGCTATGCGTGGTTTGATGTCAAAGCCTTCGGGCGAAATCATTGAAACACCCATCATCTCGAACTTTAAAGAAGGCTTGTCGGTTCTTGAATACTTCAACTCAACCCACGGCGCACGTAAGGGCTTGGCAGACACGGCTTTGAAAACCGCGAACTCTGGCTACCTAACCCGTCGCTTGGTGGACGTTGCCCAAGACGCGATTATCTCTGAAGTGGATTGTGGTTCAAAGAACTTCATCACCACACGCCCGATTATTGACTCAGGCCAGGTGATCATTTCGCTTGGACAACGCGTTCTTGGCCGCACCGCGGCTGTGGATGTTGTTGATCCTGTAACCAATGAAATCATCGTTCATGCCGGCAAAGAAATTCTCGAAGTTGATGTAGAGAAAATCGAAAAGGCTGCCTTGGCAGAAATCCGCATCCGTTCTGTCTTGACTTGCGAAACCAAGTTCGGCGTTTGCGCAACTTGCTATGGTCGCGATCTTGCACGCGGCACGCCTGTGAATATGGGCGAAGCCGTGGGCGTTATTGCTGCCCAATCCATCGGCGAACCCGGAACCCAGCTCACCATGCGCACCTTCCACATCGGTGGTGTGGCACAGGTGGTGGATGAAAGCTTTGCTGAATCAACCCAAGAAGGCCAGATTGAAATTCGCAACCCCAACGTTGCGACCGATACATCAGGCAAGCTTGTGGTTATGGGCCGCAACACCACAATCGTGGTGAAGGATGCCAAAGGCAACGACAAAGCCACCCACAAAGTGCGCTATGGTGCAAAGCTTCTGGTCAACACCGGAGACACTGTAAAGCGCGGTATGCGCATTGCTGAATGGGATCCTTTCACCCGTCCGGCCTTGGCAGAAGTCGATGGCATTGTAGCGTTTGAAGATGTTGTAGACGGCATCACAGTCAACGAAGCAACAGACGAAGCAACCGGCATCACCAATCGTGTGATTATCGATTGGCGCACCAATCAACGCGGTTCGGGCCTCAAGCCCGCCATCGTGATTAAGGATGCAAATGGTGAAGTGAAGAAGCTTCCTCGCGGCGGTGAAGCACGTTACCTGCTTTCGGTTGATGCAATTTTGTCGGTTGAACCCGGTGTTAAAATCGGCGCAGGCGATGTGCTTGCCCGTAACCCACTGGAAAGCGGCAAAACCCGCGACATCACCGGCGGTCTGCCACGCGTTGCTGAATTGTTTGAAGCGCGCCGTCCGAAAGATGCTGCTGTGATTGCTGAAATCTCGGGCAAAATCGAATTCGGCCGCGACTATAAAAACAAGCGCCGCGTTCGCATTGTGCCACAGGAAGACAGTGCTGAAGCCATTGAATATCTCATCCCGAAGGGCAAGCATTTGCCCGTTCAGGAAGGTGACTTCATCGAAAAAGGCGAATATCTGATGGACGGCAACCCCGCCCCACATGATATTTTGGCGATCAAGGGCGTGGAAGAATTGGCCGCATTCTTGGTCAACGAAATCCAAGAAGTCTATCGTCTCCAAGGTGTGGGCATCAACGACAAGCACATCGAAGTGATTGTGCGCCAAATGCTGCAAAAAGTTGAAATCACCGACAATGGTGAATCAACCTTGCTGGTTGGTGAACAGTTGGGTCGTGAAGAGCTTGATCGTGAAAACCTCAAGTTGGTGGCAGAAGGCTTGCGCCCGGCATCAGGCCAGCCCGTGCTTCTGGGCATCACCAAGGCCAGCTTGCAAACACGCAGCTTCATCTCGGCTGCGTCGTTCCAGGAAACCACACGCGTGCTGACCGATGCTGCTGTTCAAGGCAAGATCGACACACTCGATGGCTTGAAAGAAAACGTTATCGTGGGTCGTTTGATCCCGGCTGGCACAGGCGGCATGCTTGCACGCTTCCGCGCCATTGCCGATAAACGCGATAAGTTGATCTTGGAAGAACAACAAAAAAGCCAACTGCCACCCGTTGCGGCAGAGTGATTGACGAACATTTGAATTGAAAAGCCCGGAGAAATCCGGGCTTTTCTTTTGTGACCATCGCGCAGTTTTTGTGGCGCTTGCCGCTGCCCGCCCATGGAGGGAAACGATCAAGGTTCAATTGATAAATATCTAACCGTTCAAAGACAAAACCGCCCGCGCAAATATCAGAACAGCTAGCACGGCCAGAACCATCAACACTATTTTGCGAAATAATTCAGCGTCCACTGATTTAAAACTTCTTACCCCCAGCCACACGCCGGCGAGCAACGCGGGAAGGTATACGGCAGCGCGCCAAAATGTGGCCATTGTCACCAAGCCTTGGGCCGATTGATTGACCAAGCCTATCACATCTGTGGCAATAAAAAATGCCACCATGGAAGCACGTCCCGCAACATTGCCGGCAGGCGAGGCAAAGTAAAATAAAATAACCGGCGGCCCGCCGATGCCAAATGCACCATTGGTCAAGCCTGATGCTGCCCCCACAACAGTGGAAGCAACAGGCCCCGGCATGGATTTCAACGCAAAGCCGCGCCACAAAAGTGCAGTGGCCACCAACACGAATATCGCCAATGCCATTTGCATGGGGGCTGCGGGCAGGTGGGCCAGAAAATAAACCCCAACAGGCGTTGCCACTAAGCAGCCCAATGTGAGCGGGCCCAAAGATTTCCAATGCACATCCTTCCAAACGGACGGCAAAAGATTGGCGCTGGCCGCCAGTTCCAACATGAAAATGGATGGCACAATTTCAGCAGGCGTATAGATCAGCGAAAGCGCTGTGATCGACAAAAGGGAAAAGCCAAATCCCGAAAAGCCCCGCACAATGGCAGCCAGAAAAACGATGATGCAAGCGAGTGTAAGGAGCATAATGCAAAGCTAGACACGCTTGACCCAAGTGGCTAGAGCCAGAAAAGCTTTAACCCATTGCCAACGAATAAGGGAAACAGTGATAGGTTCGTGGGTCCACTACGTAACACAGCCCTCCATTGCCGAATTGTGAGTGGTCACGCTCGCGCCAAGCGTGTCTATACTACGCCGGTTCTCCAGATTCCCAGGAATTGCGAATATGTTTCGTTTCTTCGAAAACTTCATTGTGCCAACTGCCCGCGATACGCCGGGGGATCCGCCGTCGGGCCTCATCAACTTCTATTGGTTCTTCGTGCGGCAAGCCAAAGGCTTGTTCATTGCGCTTTTTTTGGCCAGCATTTTGGTGGCGGTGGTGGACGCGGCCATTCCCGTTCTCATGGGCCGTTTGGTGCGGCTGGTAAGCGCCAATCACGCGAATGAAGTGTTTGCCAATGGCAGCGTCTTGATCTTTGGGTTGATCAGCCTTGTGATTATTATCAAGCCGATTGTGATGACAATTCAAAGTGTCATCCTCAATCAGGCCATTGCGCCGGGCATGACCAACATGGTGCGTTGGCAAAGCCATTGGCATGTGGTGCGCCAAACCCTGACGTTTTTCCAAAATGATTTTGCCGGACGTATCGGTTCGCGTGTTTTAGAAATCGGCCACACTTTGCGCGGCTCCGTCGTGTCATTAATCACTGTAGTTTGGTATCTCGCGGCCCTTGGTATCATCACCTCATTTTTCTTGGCCGCCGCAAGCGGATGGCTCGTTATCCCCGTTGCGGGCTGGACAGTTGCCTATGTTGGCTTTCTGGCGCTCACCGTGCCCAAAATTGCCCAAGGTTCACGCCACATTGCTTACGCTCGGTCAGACATGGTGGGCCGCATTGTAGACAGCTACACCAACATCCTCACGGTTAAATTGTTCGCAAGGCCGGAAGAGGAGGATGATTTCGTTCGCGAGTCGGTTGATATCCACACAGACCGCATGATTAAACACCATCGCTGGCTTTCAATCTTTTCAATCGGTCTTGCGGTTCTCTCAGGTGGGCTCATCGCCGGAACAACGCTCACCGCGCTGAAGCTTTGGCAGAATGGCTCTATTGGCTTGGACGTCGTTGCCATGGTGCTGCCGATGACGTTGCAGATTTCTGCCACATCATCACGCGTTGCCCAAGAAGTAACGCAAATTTTTGAACAAGTTGGCGTAGTGCATGAAAGCATGGAAACTATCGCAAAGCCCATTGCGCTGGTTGACCAGCCAGCTGCACGTCAGCTGAAGGTTTCGAAAGGTGATATCAATTTTGACCATATTTCCTTTCACTATGGCAGATCTGGCGGCGTGATCGAAAATCTGTCGCTGCACATCAAGCCAGGTGAAAGAATTGGACTTGTGGGTCGTTCAGGCGCCGGGAAATCCACTCTCGTCAATCTGCTGCTGCGTTTCTATGAGCTTGAAAGCGGCAAGATCACCATTGATGGGCAGGATGTTTCTGAATTGACGCAAGCCAGCATCAGGCAGCATGTGTCTGTGGTGACGCAAGACACTTCGCTGTTGCATCGCTCGCTTCATGCCAATATTGCATACGGTCGCCGTTCAGCCACGCGCGAAGAGGTGATTGCGGCGGCGCGTGAAGCTCATGCCATTGAATTTATCGAACAGCTAACGGATTGGAAAGGCCGCAGCGGATTCGACGCCCATGTGGGAGAGCGCGGAGTTAAACTTTCTGGCGGCCAACGCCAACGCATTGCCATTGCCCGTGTAATTTTGAAAAATGCGCCCATCTTGATTTTGGATGAAGCAACATCGGCGCTGGATTCTGAAGTTGAAGCTGCAATTCAAACCAGTTTGGAAAAGCTGATGACGGGCCGATCCGTGATAGCCATTGCGCACAGGCTATCGACAATTGCCGCCATGGATAGGCTTGTGGTGCTGGATCAAGGCCACATCGTAGAACAGGGCACCCACCATGAATTGCTATCGCTCGGCGGCCATTACGCACAGCTGTGGAACCGTCAGTCCGGCGGATTCTTGGGTGCTGCCGCCTAAGTTTAAGATGCCAACCAAACCCTAAAATCCGCCATTGCCCGCGAAGTGTATGCGCGTTTTCTGGCCACTTGTTTGTCGGCGTAACTCAAGCGCTTGCCATCAACTTTTTCAGGCAAAATTGGCGGCGGCATCAGCCCGAAGTTAATGTTCATCGGTTGGAACGTTTGCTTGCTTGCGCCATCTGTCATGGCAATGTGTCCACCCGTAATGTGATTGATCAACGCGCCATGCGCTGTTGTTGCAGGCGGTGGGACAAATGTTTTGCCCGTACTTTGCAATGCTGCGGCACGCCCCGCCATCAAGCCCATGGCCGCACTTTCAACATAACCTTCAACCCCGGTGATTTGGCCAGCAAAGCGCAAACGCGGTTGAGATTTTAAGCGAAGCTGATTGTCTAACAGCTTGGGAGAATTGAGAAAAGTGTTGCGGTGAAGTCCGCCAAGCCTGGCAAATTCAGCATTTTCTAAGCCGGGAATTGCTTGGAACACTTTGATCTGCTCGGCATATTTCAACTTCGTTTGAAAACCCACAATGTTATACAAAGTGCCCAGCGCATTGTCCTGACGCAGTTGCACAACCGCATACGCCTTCACTGTCGGGTTATGCGCGTTGGTTAACCCCATTGGTTTCATCGGCCCGTGGCGTAGGGTTTCTGGCCCGCGTTCCGCCATCACTTCAATCGGCAAACACCCATCAAAATAAGGCGTGGTTTTTTCAAATTCTTTAAAGTCAGTTTTTTCGCCGCTCACCAAAGCCGCAACAAAGGCTTCATATTGGTCTTTATCCAACGGGCAGTTGATATAGTCTTTGCCCGTGCCGCCGGGGCCCACTTTGTCATAGCGCGATTGAAACCACGCTTTGCTCATATCGATCGAATGGCGATAAACAATGGGTGCTATGGCATCAAAAAATGCCAAGCCATCTTCACCTGTTAAAGCGCCGATGGAAGAAGCCAAACTGGCCGACGTTAAGGGCCCCGTGGCGATGATCACATTCTCCCATTTGGCTGGCGGAATGGTTTCAACTTCGCCCCGTTCTATGGTGATGTTCGGATGCTGTGATATCCGCGCCGTTACTGCCGCGGCAAAGCCATCGCGATCAACCGCCAATGCGCCACCCGCTGGCACCTTGTGCTGTTCCGCAACCGCCATGATGAGCGACCCCGCCATGCGCATTTCTTCATGCAACAGGCCAACCGCATTGTTGTCTTTATCGTCACTGCGGAACGAGTTGGAACACACCAATTCCGCAAAATCATCAGTTTTATGAACGTCAGTTTTCGTCAGTCCGCGCATTTCATGCAAGATAACTTGGGCACCAGCCTCGGCTGCCTGCCACGCGGCCTCTGATCCGGCCATTCCAGCGCCGATAATATGAATTGTATTTGTCATATGCGCTTCATGCACGTGCGCTTGAAGCTGATCAACCCCCTTGCGATTCAACCTCAGGCAGGCTTTACGTCTGATTATGCTCAACGCTTACGGCATCGCTGAAAATTGTTTGGTCGAACATCCCCATGATGTCGACCCTTTGGTCTTGAAAAAAGCCATATGGCTTGATCTTGTGTCGCCATCGCATGATGAAGAAAAGCGTGTGGAAGAGGCTTTGGGCTTTGATATTCCGACACGCGGTGAATTGGCCGAAATTGAAGCGTCCAGTCGACTGTATCAGGAAAATGACGCAACCTTTATGACGGCCAATCTCATTCGCCGTGGCGATGATGACAGGCCAGAATCCTCTCCTGTAACCTTCATCATAAAAGGCCAACAGTTGATCACAGTGCGTTATCACCATCCACAAGCGTTCCCTGTCTATGTCAAGCAAGCCATGCGCCATGTTACGGGCATTTCAGGTTGGGCAGTTTATATCAGCTTGGTGGAAGCGGTGATCGACCGCGCGGCAGACCATCTTGAACGCGTGGGCGCCATTGTTGAAGAAACCTCCAAACAGGTTTTTTCGACATCTTTTCTGCGCAAGGTTGACCCAAAAAAACGCAGGCGCAAATCTGTCAATCTGGAAGTGATGTTAGGCAAAGTTGGCGAAGAGGGCGATTTTACCTCCAAGATGCGCGAAAGCTTGGTTTCAATTTCGCGCATGCTGGCTTTTGCCCAAGCTGTAGTTGACCAAATGAAGCTGACCAAGGAAGTGAAAGACAATAAGGCACGTTTGAAAACGGCGCAGCGCGATATCGCGTCTTTGACCGACCATGCTGGCTTCCTGAACGGCAAGATTTCGTTTTTGCTTGATGCTGTGCTCGGCATGATTTCGATTGAGCAAAATGCCATCATCAAAATCTTCACGATCGCATCGGTGGTGTTTCTTCCGCCCACCTTGGTGGCATCCATGTATGGCATGAATTTCAAGATTATCCCTGAACTCAGCTGGGATTATGGTTATGTCTATGCCTTGGCATTGATGTTTTTATCTGCAGTTTTGCCGCTGGCCTATTTTTATCGCAAAGGTTGGTTGTGATGGGCTTTGTTTGGGTGGCCTTGGGTGGTGCCATTGGTTCATCCGCCCGATATGGCGTGAACATTTTGGCACCTCGTTTGTTTGGAGAAGGTTTTCCTTGGGCCACGTTTCTTGTTAATGTTCTTGGCTGTTTTGTGATGGGCGTGATCACCGCGTTCTTGCGCACTAAAATGCCCGAGGATGAGACGTTGCGCTTATTCCTGACCACAGGCTTGATGGGTGGCTTCACCACGTTTTCCGCCTTTTCGTTGGATTTTTTTAACTTAATGCAACGCGGCCAAATGCCTTTGGCAATTCTCTACGCGCTTGCCTCTGGCATATTATCCATCATTGCTGTGATCATTGGTTTTCGATTGTTGGCAGCATGAGTGCGGAAGTAAAACGCTATGAAGTCTCTGCCGATGAAGATGGCATCAGACTGGATAAATGGTTCAAAATTCATTTTCCGCAAGTGACATTTGCTTACCTGAATAAACTCACGCGAACCGGTCAAGTGCGCATTGGGGCAGGGCGGGCCAAAACCAGCGCGCGTGTTGCCAAGGGCCAAGAGATTCGCGTGCCGCCTTTGGATTTTGATCGCAGGCCAGCAGACGCGCCCAAAGAAGATGTGCCGCCGCTCACACCCAAAGAACGAGCGCTGTTCAATTCCATGGTGATTTTTGAAGATCGCGATCTTTATGTGTTGAATAAGCCATCAGGTTTTGCTGTGCAAGGCGGCACCAAAACCAACATCCACTTGGACGGGTTGTTAATGGGCCTTGCCCTTGAACTGGGTGAAAGGCCTTTGCTTGTGCATCGCCTCGACCGCGACACATCTGGCGTTATCGTGATCGCAAAACGCCGCGCCATTGCGGCAAGCTTGGGCAAACTTTTTGCCACGCGTGGTGTTAAAAAAACCTATTGGGCGCTGGTGAAAGGCGTTCCCGATCCGGCTCAAGGCAAGATTGATGTGGCCCTAATCAAGGCCCGCAATGAAGATGGAGACCGGATGCGCGCTTCCAAAAAGGGCGAAGAGGAAGATGAAAAGTCCGCTGTCACCCAATATGCCGTTTTGGGCAAAACTGGCGGCATAGCTTGGCTTTCACTAAAACCACTCACGGGCCGCCAGCACCAATTGCGCGCGCACACGCATCACATTGGCGCGCCCATTTTGGGTGATAATAAATATGGTGGCGATGTGGGCTTGCCCGATGGCATTGAAAACCAGTTGCATCTGCATGCAAGGCGCATTCAGTTTCCCCACCCCCGTAAAGGCATTGTGGATATTTCAGCACCCTTGCCCACACACATGACAAACAGTTTCAAAATATTTGGTTTTGATGCGGGCCGCTTTGATGAATGATGAAACCGCCGATGAACGCTGGCAGCGTTTAAGCCAAGATCGTGTTGACAGGCCACTTCCAAAAAAATTCTATAAGCTCGCCGAAGTGGGAGATGATCTTTCAATTCTGCTGGATGGGCGCAGCGTTAAAACACCTTTGAAGGCGAAACTTGTTCTGCCCAATGCGGCCCTCGCAAAAGCAGTGGCCGTGGAATGGAACGCGCAGGCGAAACTCATCAACCCGGCCACAATGCCGCTGACCAAATTGGCCAACACAGCGCTTGATCGGGCAGGGGCTGAACGTGGTTTTGTTGCCGGAGAAGTTGAAAGTTTTGCCGCCAATGATTTGGTGTGTTATCGCGCAGCAGCACCCGAAGCGTTGGTTGAACTTGAAAATCAAAACTGGAACCCGGTGATCGCGTGGGCCAATGCAGCGTTGAATTCAACCTTCAAAACCACCCAAACCATTCAACATGTGGCCCAAGATACCGCAACACTTGCCAACATCAAGGCATACGTTGCGGCGCTTGATCATTTCCAACTCACAGCCGTGCATAATCTTACAACACTTACGGGTTCAGCCTTGATCGGTTTCATGCTGCACGCCAAGGCCATTGCGCCAGACAAAGCTTGGGCCGCGGCACACGTGGATGAAGATTTTCAAATCAATCAATGGGGCGAAGATTTTGAGGCTGCTCAACGCCGAAAAAATCGCAAGCTTGATTTTGATGCAACAATGGCCTTTCTTAACCTTCTTTGAAAGCTGCCTCATTATGAACAAATCGATGACAAAATTGCTTGCCACAAACCACCCACAACCAATTTCGGGGGATTTTATGAAATCACGTATTCTAATGTCAGTCTTGTTCGCATCAGCTTTAAGCGTTGGTGCCGTGGTGGCAGCGGCTGCACCCGCAGAGCTGGTGAAAGCCTATGAGGCAGGTGTGGCTGGTGCCAA
>JANXRO010000248.1 GCA_025356765.1 Hyphomicrobiales bacterium
AGAACTTCACCCAATATTTATTGAGGCCAGACAATAATTCTGGGTTTGCACGCATTAACAATGCAAAAGCTTCGCCATGACGAAATTCATCGTTGCACCATTTTTCAAACCATTTGAAAATGGGGTGGAAGCGCTTTTCAGGGTGAGCCTGAAGATGTCGGAATATCGCGATGTAGCGCGCATAGCCAATTTTTTCAGACAAGTAAGTTGCGTAGAAAATGAACTTGGGGCGGAAATAGGTATATTTTTTTGCCTTGGTCAAAAAGCCCAAGTCCACGCCGATGTCAAAATCTTTCAAAGTGTCGTTGATAAAGCCAGCGTGGCGGGCTTCATCACGGCTCATAAATTTGAACAGTTCGGTGATGTCTGGGTTGGTGCCGCGTTTGCGCATTTCAGCGTAAAGCACGCAGCCCGAAAATTCTGCTGTGAGGGAGCTTACGAGAAAATCTACAAATTCCTTGCGAAGGCCCGGCTCCAAATCATCCAACGAAACTTTATCCCATTCTTCTGAACGGCGAAAATGGGTTTTGTTCGGATCTTCACGCAATTCTTCTAAAAGCTTGTCCCACTCTGCGCGCACAGGCGTTACATCCATTTTGTCGAGTGCGGCAAAATCAGTGGTGTAAAAGCGCGGGCTCAGCGCAGTTGTTGTTGCAGCCATCTCAGTTGTGTTCTTGGCGCGAAAGCCTAATTTTTCAATTGTCATAATGCCTTCTCCTCCGAGAACGAGAACTCCAGCAATTCCATATATTCAAAATTTCCCGTAAGCTTCGTCCATTGGCGTTCCAACCAGCCAGCGCGGTTGATTGTGGCCTGGCGGCGCTCTGTATGGGTTTGGCCATAAGGCACGCGAATTTCAGCGCCCTGCACCAGCACTTCATCGCCGGGCTGAATTTTAACGTCGCCATCAAGCACCACATGGGCTTGCAAAGACTCAAATGTATTGATCACGTTGACAGTGCACATGACGTGTTCGCTCACTTTCGCGGCGAAGGGATTCATCATAGACCCTCTCCTTTTTTCTGGTTGGACATGAGTGCGGCAAAAACCGCAGTGTTGGCGGGGCCAAAAGCATTCATCGCAAGTGCCTTGCCCGAAACTTCGTCAATCAAATAGAGTTGGTTGCCCATGTGGGTTTCCAATCGAAAATTGCCATCAAGCGTTAGGCCTTTGCGCATGCGATCATGCACTAAGGTGCGAAGTGTTGCCCGAAAGAAGCTGCCTTGGCCGCGTTGATATTGAACGATGGTTTCACCGGTTTTAACGTCACGCACCGTAACACTGCCTTCTTCCGAATCTGTCACCTGCAACTCACGC
This sequence comes from Hyphomicrobiales bacterium, assembly GCA_025356765.1. Lineage (GTDB taxonomy): Bacteria > Pseudomonadota > Alphaproteobacteria > Rhizobiales > Aestuariivirgaceae > Aestuariivirga. The sequence continues at coordinate 1,318 of JANXRO010000248.1, forward strand.
ATTTGGCTTGCAGGATCAGACGGCAAAGTGGGCGGTGGTTGATAACCAGCCAAACGAAAGGCGCCAATCAACAGAAACACTCCGGCCAAACCAATGAAGATTGATCTGAACGGTTTTGTTTCCAAAAATTGAGTGGCGTTGGCTGACATTTTTTACTCCGCTGGAACCAAATGGCCTTGAGCCATAGCATTTTGTATTTCGATGGCAGGCATATGTCCACCTAAAACAGACGCAAGACGCTGTGCCACACCCTCAACATCGGGGATATCGCGGAAAGATGGTTGCGGCCTTGTTAGGTTCCAAGGTTTTGCATGGGGCCAAAGCAACAAATAGGCCAAACGCGTCTGGCCAGCCGTTTTAAAACAGATTGTGCCACAGCCATTGCCAGTTGTGGCGAAAGACACACTATCAATCTGGCGAAGCGGCAAATTGATAATCACCGGCAAAGCAATGCCCACCTTCATCAAAATGCGTTTGCTGGTCAAAGTGTAATGGGTGGTGCGGGCGCTAGCATAGGCAAACCCCAACAGAATTGCGCAAGCAGAAATCCCCAAGCCAACCATGGCGGGAACAGATTGAACCGCCACCGCCAGCGATGCGCCTTGGGCCAGTTTCCAAGCCCCTTGGGCCACAATCAACGCTGCGAAATAAATTGCAACTTTGCGAATGTGAAAGGCGTTGATGGCCAAGCGCTTCCAATCGGGCCTGCCCTGCCACAAAAGGTTTTCACCTTCAGGCAGATGATCTGGCAAGCCCTCTGGAATAATGTCGGGTTGCACACTCATAGCAATGGCTCAGCACGCTGTGGCGTTGCATAAAGTGTACCTGCACCATAGAAGCCGAAAATCTTTTCTTCTTCAAGGCGGGTTACAACATCAGGTTTTTTCTGCGTTGGAACGGAAGCAAATTGGCTGCCCAAAATGGACTTCACCCGAACTTGTTTTGCACCACCCACAACGCGGGCCAGATTGGCTGGCAAAAGCACATTGCGCTTCTTGCCTTTTTCTCCGGTCTCAACTTCAAAATAGCGGATGAGATATTCAGCTTGATCAACCCAAACATCACGCACCACGCCGCCCACTTCGCCATCTGCACCAATCACATTCATGCCGATGGGGTTTGGATCTGAGGGATCAACATAAAAATCCGGTGCTGCGCGCAGCGGCACAAGCTTTGGTGTGCCGTGAACGGTTACGTCTGGAATGTCGCGCCGTTCGGCATAAGCACCAGGGCCTACACCAGCCGTCATCGGATCGCCGTTTGGAATTAAGGGTGCGCCGGGGAAGTTCGCGGCAGGTATGCCGTTTACTGGGCGCATATCTCTTGGTTCAGCGCGGGGGGCCTGAACGGTCGTGCCATCTGCCAACAGATATGTTTTAGGTTTTGGCACAGAAGGGAAGCCTTGCACGGTGATCGCGCCCGAACGATCACTTTCCAGCGGATAACCTTCGCGTTTGTTTTCGCGGTGCAGATAATAAACCAGGCCAAAGAAAAAGCCGATAAATAAAACCAAAATCACTTGGGCGAGGTCGATATTTCCAACATAGGTCGTGTGCATTATTTGCTCCCTTTTTTTATCCTGGATATTGAACGAGTCCGAACTTGGTGTTCGGTGGTGTAAGTGTTGAACGCCCTGCAACGCGAACCAACGGGCCCAAGGCAATAAGTGTTACAAACAATAGAAAAACTTCAAACGAATAGACAAAACAATAACCCGTGGCATTGGTTTGCAGCGTTGTGCCGAATGTGCCCTTCATTGCAAATGTGCTGATAAAATCGCGCACAAAACCACTGAAGGCCACGGCAATGCCGCCAGATGTGGCTTGCACCGCACCCCACGCCCCGAGGGCCAAGCCTGATGCCGTGCCAGCGCCAATTTCCATGGCCGCGGTTAACATGCCAACCGCGAATAGCCCGTTGCTGAAGCCAATGAATGTTGCCGAAATGGCGAACATTTGGGTTGAACCAACGGCAGGAGCAAAGGCCACTGCAGAAAATGCAACAATGCCGAGCAACGCGCCAATTGATGCAACACGACATGGGTCGCTGCCACTGGAAAGAAGATGGGCCGATAAAGCAAAGCCGCAAAGCGTGCCGATTGCCATGAAGGAATTCAGCAAGGTTGTTTGGCCAACAGTCATCGCGAAAATTTGGCCACCAAAAGGCTCAAGCAAAATATCCTGCATTGCAAAGGCGGCAGTGCCAAGGCCCAAGGCCACCAGCAAGCGCAACACACGGCCAGTTTTCAGAAGCGCTGAAAAGGCTTCGGTGAAGCTCATCGCATCATCATCGCCTGTGGTGAGTTGTGGGTTGCGGACTTCTTGTTTCCACATGGCAACGCAATTCAACACAACTGATGTAACTGCCACACCTTGAATAATTTGAATAAGATGCACTTGGCTAAAACGTTGCAAAAGGCTTCCGAACACCAGCGCACTGACGGCCATGCCAAACAGCAACGTGACATAAAGCAAGGCCACAACGCGGGGGCGCACATGTTCAGGTGCTAAATCATTGGCAAGGGCCAAGCCCGCGGTTTGTGTTGTGTGAATGCCAGCACCCACCAAAATGAAAGCCAAAGCAGCACCCGCTTGGCCAATCCACATGGGGCCTTGCGTGTCGCCTGAAAGTAAAATCAACGCAAATGGCATAATGGCAAAGCCGCCAAATTGCATCATGGTGCCAAACCACATGTAAGGCACGCGCCGCCAACCCAGCACTGATTTATGATTGTCTGATTTATAACCAATCAACGCACGGAAAGGCGCAAACAGCAATGGCAATGAAACCATCAAACCCACCAACCATGCGGGAACGCCAAGTTCCACAATCATCACGCGGTTTAGTGTGCCTGTGAGCAACACCATAGACATGCCCACGGCCACTTGAAACAGTGACAGGCGCAAAAGCCTGGACAATGGAAACTCAACAGTGGCAGCATCGGCAAAGGGCAAAAAGCGCGGGCCTAAGGCTTGCCACATGGTGTTCATGCGTATCATTTGCAAAGCTCCAAAGCTTCAGAAATATAAAAACCAGTGGCCACGCGGTGGCTGCGGCCCAATTTTATCCCGTCAATTTTCGCCAAGGCTGCGCGCAATTTTTTGGGCGGCTGGGGCTCAATGGCAGGCGATTTATCGCCACGCGGAAAAAGTTTGCCCACACCCCATAACAGCGCCAGTGGAACCGTGCGCGGTGGGAATGAAAAAATCATTCCCTTGGTAGCCATTTTTGAAAGGCCAGAAATAATGTTGATCATGTCAGGGGTGCGATAATGAATGATTGAATCCATCGCCACCACATAATCAAATGTTCCAAGCTTTGGGTCTAGCATATCGCCCGACAGAAAATTCACATCCAAGTTCGGCGGCAAACGATCGCGGGCCACATCGACCAACTGTGATGATAGATCAATGGCCGTTACACTGGCGCCACGTTCAGCGGCTGCCACTGCCAAGGCACCGGTGCCGCAGCCTGCATCAAGAATTCTCAACCCACGCAAATCATTTGGCAGATACGACAATAATGTTTTGCGCATTTCATCGCGCCCTGCCCGAACGCGCGCACGAACGCCGCTGACGGGCGCATCAGAGGTCAACCGTTCCCACGCTTTAACCGCGGTACGGTCAAAGTAGGTTTCAATTTCCGTGCGTCTGGTGAGATATTCTGTGCTCATCAATCAAACCCCAGAAAGTCAAAAATATCACGGTCTTTCATTGGCTTTGCGTCTTGTGGTTCAACGCCTGCCCAAAGCTGGGCTGCAAGGCGCATGTATTCATTTTGCACTGAAAGAATTTCTGGCGTTTCATCCATTTCAAACAATGTGCGCTTTTTCAAGCGGCTCATGCGAATGGCATCCAAATCCGGAAAATGCGCCAAAAGTTTTAGGCCAATGGCTTCGTTGAAACGATCAATTTGATCAGTGTCTTTGCTGCGGTTGGCGATCACACCACCAACACGCACTTTATAATTTTTCGCCTTGGCGGTGATGGCCGCAACAATGCGGTTCATCGCGAAGATGGAGTCAAAATCATTTGCCGTTACAATCACAGACTGATGAGAATGCATCAGCGGTGAAGCAAAACCACCGCACACCACGTCTCCTAACACGTCGAAAATAACAACGTCTGTATCATCCAGCAGATGATGTTCTTTCAGCAATTTCACCGTTTGGCCAACAACATAGCCGCCACAGCCTGTGCCTGCGGGTGGGCCACCGGCTTCCACGCACATCACGCCATTATAGCCTTCAAACACATAGTCTTCGGGGCGTAATTCTTCGGAATGAAAATCAACAGTTTCTAAAATGTCGATCACCGTTGGCACCAAACGCTTGGTGAGGGTGAAGGTCGAATCGTGTTTGGGGTCACACCCAATTTGCAACACACGTTTGCCCAATTTCGAAAAGGCCACCGACAGGTTGGAAGACGTTGTGCTTTTGCCAATGCCGCCTTTGCCGTAAACTGAGAAAACTTTTGCTGTGCCGATATCCAAGTTTGGATCCATCTGCACTTGCACACTGCCAGCACCATCTAAGCGTTTGTGGCTTGGTGTCCGATCAAGAACCAATGTCATGCTGCGACCTCCATACCGATACCTTCCAATCTATCTTCAAGTTCTTCTCCTGCGCGTTCCAATGCTTCAAGCGTTGCAGCATCAGGCTTCCAATAATCACGGCGGTGGGCTTCAAGCAGCCTGGCCACCACTTTGTTTGTTGCCGTCACATTCAAATCTGCCAAGCGATTGCGCATGGCTTCATCAAGCACGAATGTTTCGGAAATTTGTTGATAAACCCAAGGCGAAACCTGGCCCGTTGTGGCCGACCAACCCATGGTGTTGGTGACATGCGTTTCAATTTGGCGCACACCTTCATAGCCATGTTTCAACATGCCTTCGAACCATTTTGGGTTCAAAGTGCGGGTGCGGGTTTCAAGGGCCACTTGTTCGTTCAACGTGCGAACTGCACCTTGGCCACTGGTTTGGTCACCAATATAAACCGGCGCTGGTTTTCCACCGCGGGCACGTTGAACTGAACGGCTGATGCCGCCTAAAGTGTCAAAATAATTATCAACCGTTGTGACACCAAGCTCCACCGAGTCGAGGTTTTGATAAGCCAATTCAACATCTCCCAACACGCTGTTCAACAATGCCTTCTGTTGGGAAGGTTTGCCGTTGCGGCCATAAGCGAAGCTTTTGCGGCTAGTATATGTTTCGGCAATGGCGTCTTCATTGTTCCAATTGCTGCTTTCAATCAGGTTGTTCACGTTGGCACCGTAAGCACCATCAGCATTGCAGAACACGCGAAGCGATGCGGTTTCCATATCGCAATTGTGAATGCGTTGATATTCCAGCGCATGTTTGCGCACGAAGTTTTTATCCAATGGCTCATCAGCGGTGGCAGCCAAGAAGCTGGCTTCGGCAATCAACTTAATTTGCAATGGCAAAAGATCACGGAAAATGCCTGAAAGTGTGGTCACACAATCAACGCGCGGCCTTGTCATTTCTTCCAGCGGAATAAGGCTGGCACCCGTCAGGCGGCCAAAACTGTCAAAGCGTGGCTTGGCGCCCAGCAGCGCCAAAACTTGCCCAATGGGCCCGCCTTCGTTTTTAAGATTATCCGTGCCCCATAAAACAATGGCCACGGTTTCAGGCAATGCATTGCCATCTTTCATGTGGCGGGCCAATAAGCGTTCAGCCTGTTTTGCGCCATCAATCACCGCATATGCACTGGGAATGCGGAAGGGATCAAAGCCGTGAAGATTGCGGCCCGTTGGTAAAATTTCTGGCGTGCGCAATAAATCACCGCCTTGGGCTGGGTGCACATAGCGGGCGTCTAACGCTGTCAACAATCCGGCAACTTCGTGGTCTTCACCAAGTTTCACGCAAGTGATGGCAAGCTCGCTATACATCGATAAAGTTTTATCGTTGGCTTCAAGCCCACTGAGCTTGATGGCCTTGGCAGAGGTTTCGCCGCGCACAATGGCTTCAATAGATGCACGTTCTGGGCGCATCGCATGTGTTGCTTCGGCAACCGCCATTAACAAGTCTGTGCGTTCTTCATCGCTAGGCGTGCTGCCCACAACATGAAGACCGTGCGGGATTAACGTATATTCAAGTTCAAGAATGGCAGAGCTTAATGCACCCACGCGCAAATCTTGTTCTTCAAACGGCCAAGCAGGTGAAGCATCAGCAAAATCTAATACTGAAGCTTGTGCTTGGATCAATTCAGCCAGCGCTTCTTTTTCGCGCATATCTTCAGGCGGCAATTTGCGCCAACGATCAATCGAGGCTTTCAAATCCACCAATCCGCGATAAAGGCCAGCATGGGCCACGGGTGGGGTTAAGTAACTCACCAAGGTGGCCGCACCACGACGTTTGGCTATCATGCCTTCTGATGGATTGTTCGAGGCATAAAGATAGAAATTCGGCATGTCTGAAATCAAACGATCAGGCCAGCAAGCACCCGACATGCCAGCTTGTTTGCCTGGCATAAATTCAAGTGCGCCATGGGTGCCAAAATGCAAAACGGCATCGGCTTTAAAATCTTCACGCAGCCAACGATAAAACGCAGAGAACGCGTGTGTTGGTGCAAAGCCTTTTTCAAACAAAAGACGCATCGGGTCGCCCTCATAACCGAAGGATGGTTGAACCCCCACAAACACATTGCCAAACTGTGCGCCCAACACGTGAATGGTGCTGCCGTCGGTTTGTTGTTTGCCAGGGGCTGGGCCCCATTGCTTTTCAATAGCCCCCAAATGTTTTTCACGACGCACATGGTCATCCGCTTGGATGCGGAAGGCCACATTGGCCATTGCGCCATAACGATCTTTGTTGCCGATGATGATGGCTTCACGCAGCGCTTCGACACTAGCGGGCACATCGACTGCATAGCCGCCATCGCGCATGGCGCTTAACGTGTTGAACAGCGATTCAAACACAGCAAGATAGGCCGCTGTTCCAGTGTTGCCAGCATTGGGTGGAAAATTGAAAATAACAATGCCCACTTTGCGACTGGCGCGTTCACTACGGCGCAGGCTGACCAGTTTTGCCACGCGGGCGGCCAACATGTCTGAGCGTTCACCACAGACAAACATTTCGCGCGATTTTGAAGGGGGGAACACGCAGGCGCGTTCACAGCCCGTGCAGGCGATGGATGATCCATTCGAACGGCCGCCAAATACGATTGGGCCCGTGGCACCTTCAAGTTCAGGAATGGCCACCATGATGGTGCTTTCCACTGGTTGAAGGCCGCGGTCTGATGCGCCCCATTCTTCCAGCGTTTGAAATTCCAGTGGATGGGCCGCAACATAAGGCACATCAAGCTTTGCCAGCGTTTCTTCGGCGGCTTTTGAATCATTATAAGCAGGGCCACCCACAAGCGAAAAACCGCTGAGAGACACAACCGCATCGACTGTGGCAACGCCGTTCTTGATAAAGAAGGCATCTATGGCTGGGCGTGAATCAAGCCCCGCAGCAAAGGCCGGAATAACCCGCAGGCCCTTGGCCTCGAAAGATTTGATCACGCCATCATAGTGGCCAGTGTCACGCGACAACACATAAGAGCGCAGCAACAGCAAACCCACTGTACCTTTTGATTTTGCGGTTGGCAGTTTGCGAATGTCATTTGAAATGCGATCAACAATGCTGGGGTGATAAACGCCTACTTCAGGATATTCGCGCGGTGGTGCAACTTTGGCTGCATCACCCAAGCCTGCCACATAACGGGTGCCAAGATAGCGAATGAGGTTTGCGATATTTTCTTCTGAACCAGCCAGCCAATATTGCATTGACACAAAATAAGCCCGCACATCTTGGGCTGCACCTGGAATGAAGCGCAGAATTTTTGGCAAGCGACGAAGCATTGTCATTTGCTTCGCACCCGAAGAACCATTATCAGCCTTGCTGCCTTTGAGTTTTTTCAAAAGCGACATGAATGTGCCTTGAGGCTTATCCATGCGGAAGCGGCCAAGCTTGGTCATTTTAATCGCTTCACCAGCCGACATGAAAATGGCCATGGCATCACAGGCTTCTTGGCGGGCCTTCAATGACGGCATAATAGCTTGCACGTGTTCTTCAATAAACAACATGTTGGCTATGATCACATTGGCTTTGGAAATTTCGTTTTTGCAATCTTCAAGCGCCGCTGGGTTGGCGCTCCAATCCGACGCAGCATGAAGCGACAATGTGATGCCCGGAAATTCACGCGCCAAAGTTTGGCGAACACGATTGACCGCACCTGCCAAATGATGGTCGAGGGTCACAATAACGCAGCGCAAAGCGCTACTTTGAATAATGTGCTTTGGCATCATAAAGTGTCTCTACACTGATCTTGTGCAGGCCGTGATTGGCTGCATAGGCTT
>JANXRO010000309.1 GCA_025356765.1 Hyphomicrobiales bacterium
TGAGTTCTGTGCACGAAGTCATCCCGTGGGCAGGCCACGTCAATTATGCCAGTTCGAAAGGCGGAATCTCAATGATGGCCAAATCGCTGGCACAAGAATTGGCACCGGAAAAAATTAGGGTCAATCTCATTTGCCCAGGGGCAACGCGAACCCCTATCAATAAGAGCGCATGGGATACGCCAGAGGCTTTGGCCACGTTGTTAAAACTGATCCCTTATGGCCGTATCGGAGAACCCGATGACATTGCACGCGCGGTTTTGTGGTTGGCGTCGGATCAGTCAGACTATGTGACAGGTTTAAGTTTGTTTATTGATGGCGGAATGACACTCTATCCAGGCTTTGCTACGGGTGGGTAAAGTAAATTCAACCGAACTTTGTAGGAGTGGCGATCTTGCAGACAGTCCTATGAATGATTTTGGTGCGTTGTCCGTATTCTAATTGCTGGAGTTTGCATAATTCGGCAAGGCCAATCAAGACGCCCTGCAATGGAAGAGATCTATTGCTGATATCGTCAACTGATTATCAGTGCTTCAAGCTTAGATTGTTTCCGCGCTACTTCGGCGGCAGGGGCATCACGGATAAAACAAAACAAGTGGCAGTAAACTATTGGACTTGCATCGAAATTGGCACCCGAGGGATTTTTTATTCCCGAACTCTGCCTTCGGAGTGACTCGAGCCCTGTTTATGTTCCAGTTTTAAGTGGAGTCGTCTCCCCATTATTGCCTGTTATGACCATTGTTTGCTCTGAACGTTGGTGGTTATCGAACTCGGATGGCGTGAACCAGCCGAGCCCTGAGGCCCGGCGGCGGTTGTAATTCGTCGATGTGGTTTTTTGTGGTCGACGATGCGAGCGAAAATGCGGGTTTTCTTTTGCGCGCAAAGTTAGGCAGACGTGTAGAATTCTTGCTCGTAGCAAAAGATTTTGCCGCGTGGGTAAGGTTGTGGGTAGGCCACCCTAATTTGTAATTAATTCAATGAAATCAACGTTGATTGGCGGAGAGGGGGGGATTCGAACCCCCGATACACTTGCATGTATGCCGCATTTCGAGTGCGGTGCGATCGACCACTCTGCCACCTCTCCGCAAAGGGGTTCGATATTTTGGTCGAGGCCAGTTCCATAGCTGAGGCGGGCTTTCCTGCCAACCCCCTTTTCCTGCTGCGTTTCAAGTGTTAGAAGCCCCGCCAATGATGCCCGCCAGTGTTCGGCGGGTGTTTATTTTTGGAGTTGCAAAATGGGTTATAAAGTTGCCGTCGTTGGCGCCACAGGCAATGTGGGCCGCGAAATGTTGAACATTCTGGCTGAACGCGAATTTCCGGTGGATGAGTGTTTTGCCATCGCGTCTCGCCGTTCCATGGGCTTGGAAGTGAGCTTTGGTGAAAAAACCCTGAAGTGCAAAGATCTTGAAACCTTTGATTTTTCGAAAGTTGATTTTGTTTTGATGTCGGCAGGATCAGAAATTTCAAAAATCTGGTCACCCAAAATTGGTGCTTTGGGGCCTATCGTCATCGATAATTCTTCCTGCTGGCGTTATGATTCAGAAGTTCCTTTGATTGTGCCTGAAGTGAACGCCCACGTGCTTGAAGAATATATGAAGCGCAACACCAAGCGCAATATTATTGCCAATCCCAATTGTTCCACCGCCCAATTGGTTGTGGCGTTAAAGCCCTTGCATGATGTGGCCAAGATTAAGCGCGTGGTGGTGGCTACTTATCAATCTGTTTCGGGTGCAGGCAAAGAAGGCATGGATGAACTTTGGACGCAGACCAAAGGCATTTTTGTAACTGATCAGCCAACACCGAAAAAATTTCCCAAGCAAATTGCCTTCAACGTTATTCCGCAAATTGATGTGTTTTTGGATTCTGGTGACACCAAAGAAGAATGGAAAATGGTTGTCGAAACCAAAAAGATTCTTGATCCAAAAATCAAGCTGACAGCAACCTGTGTTCGCGTGCCCGTGTTCATTGGCCATTCGGAAGCGGTGAATATCGAATTTGAATCCCCCATCACAGCCGATGAAGCGCGGGATATTTTGCGCGAAGCACCAGGCTGCATGGTGATCGATAAGCGTGAACCCGGTGGCTATATCACGCCGGTGGATTGTGCTGGTGATTATGCAACATTCATCAGCCG
>JANXRO010000378.1 GCA_025356765.1 Hyphomicrobiales bacterium
TACGCTTGGCCCCTTGCCACAGCGCAGAAACGCTAAATCTCGAATGCGCGTATGTGGGCCAGCACCTAGCCTGCGTTGCATAAAGGCTTCATCAACGTCAAAAGGCCCTGTGCGAAACACTTCAATTGCGCCGAAAACCGCTTTGAAGAAGGCAATTCCCTCTTCAATATTTGGCACCGTAATACCGATGTGATGCATTCCGAAAATGTGTTCTGCCATGTTTTCACTCCCGTTGCCGTGGCCTGAAAGACTTTCTTAAAACTGCCTCTTAATGCCTACTCTTTCAACACTATCTGCGCCGCGCTGTGGGTGGGATTATCGATTTTCTCATTTTGAGAAAGTGATAAAATAAGCTAAAGTAAAGGGCGATTAAGAAATTCGCAAACCCAGCGCAACTGAATGGCGGAAAGCACATGACTGAATATGAATTGCTGCGCATCATTTCATTTTTAGAGCGTATGCGCGCACCCTATGACAAGCTGTTAAAGGCGTCAGAGCCAGACCCCAATTGGAACATTGTTCTGTTTTTGATGAAACACCATTTGCGTGGTGAAAATGTAACGATGTCAACACTGGCATTGGCAGCCGAGGTGCCCTTTGCAAGCGCCATGCGGCGCATTCACAAATTAGTCGAGAATGGCGATATTCAAATGCGCCAGCGCAATGATAGTGGCAAATCCTATTATCTTGAGCCCAGCCGTAATTTGACAACAAGCTTTACAGATTATGCCACGCGGGTGAAAGCCTTATTGGCGGAAACCTTTGGGCTGAAAAGTGGCAGCGCTGATTCCGAAGATTATTATTTTGGCGGCTCTTATTTGGCGGGACAGATTATTCCACCACTCGAAATTCTGGAAAAGAAAAAAGACACTGACTCTGATCTGCGTTTTCTTCTGCATGATGACAACTATTTTGCTGGCATGCGCGACATGTGGTCAGATTTTCGCAGCAAGTTATCAGCACGCAAAAATTTTACGATGCTGAAATTACCTGAATTGGGCCAAGAAGTTTTTGCCAATGCCAACCGCAAGGAGAGCAAATATGATGTTGTGGCCATCAATATGCCGTGGCTGGGTGAAACGGTGCATTACAACGTGGCCCAACCGCTGACAGATTTTCTCAAATCCAGCAGCATCAACCCAATGGATTTTCATCCCAATATTTGGGCCACGGGAAACTGGAATAAAACACAATTTGGCATTCCTATCTATTGCACCATTGAAGCCTTGTGCGTGCGCAAAGATTTGTTTGAAGAGCGCAGACTGCATCACCCCACCAGTTTTGAAAAAGTTATCGAAGCGGCAAAAGCCATGCATAATCCCAAGCGGGGCATGCAGGGCATGGTGTGGAATGCGGCCCAGGGTGCGCCCATCGCACATTCATTCATGTTCTTTATGGGATGCTGCGGAAGCCCGGTGATTGATATTCCAACACCGCGCCTGCACATTGAATATAGCAAACTTCATGGCGAGGCGATGCGGCCACGAATATTGAGCCAAGCTGGAAAACGCACACTTGAATATATGCATGAGCTTCTGGCGGTTTCACCATCTGATATTTTGTCGATCGACTGGAACCGGGCGCTGGATTATTTCATGGGTGGACATGCGGCCATGATCTATTGCTGGACAATGCGAGCGGCGCGTTTTGAATATGATATTCACTCCGCTGTTAAGCGGAAGGTGGCTTATCATCTGCATCCGCATGGGCAGGGCGGAACCAGCGTTTCACCGATTGGCGGATTTTTGCTGATGGTGCCATCGGCACTGCCACCAGAACGGGCAAAGTTGGCCTTCAATGCTATTTCATGGATGGCATCACCCGCCGCCATGAAGGAATATGTGAAAAACGGATTTCCTGTGGCGCCGCGTTTCAGCGTGAGTGCCGACCCTGAAGCGGCAGCAACCACGCCCATTGTAAGCTTTGTGGATAAACTCGCTAAACAGAACAAGATTCAGACGTGGCAAAGACCGCCCATTCCTGAATATCGTATTATTGAAGAGATCTTAGGCGAAGATATTTTTTCAGCTTTGAATGGCGAATGCACTGATGTTGAAGCCCTGACGCGCAGTCAAAACCGCATCGACACAGTGATGCGTAGAGCAGGTTATTACTAGTTAGACTAGTACCATGCCACCATCAGCCATGATAACTTGACCTGTAATATAATCGGAATCGGCTGAAGCAAGAAACGCTGCAATGCCTGCAAGGTCTCTAGGCTTTGAGGGAAATCCCAACAAGATACTGGAAGAAAAGCTTTCAATAAACTCGCCTTTTTTCTGGATCACGCCTTTATCGATCATATCCTGTTCAAGCCCATCCCACAGCGGTGTTACCACTACGCCAGGTGCAAAGGCGTTGACTGTAATCTTGTGTTTGGCAAATTCGCGGGCGGCGGCTTGGGTAAGTGAGATGACTGTGGCCTTGCTGGCGCAATAGGGTGCAAATTCTGCATAGCCTTGTCGCCCGGCAATTGAGGCTGTGTTGATGATTTTGCCGCCCTTGCCTTGCACCATCATTTGGCGGGCAGCCTCCTGAATGCCCACCATGACGCCATAACCGTTGACGCGCATGATACTGTTAAAATTCTGCTCATCCACATCCATAAATGGCAAGGGCTTGTTAAAGCCGGCGTTATTGAACATCACATCAAGGTGGCCGAAGGTTTCAACCGTCTTGGCGATTGCCGCTTGAACCTGCGCGCGTTCGGCCACATCTACTGTTACAGCTATGGCCTGATGCCCAGCACTTTTAAGGCTATCAGCCACTGTTGTTGCCAGAGCACCATTCATATCAGCGATGACGACGCTTGCACCATCCGCTGCCAGACGTCGCGCAATGCCCTCGCCTAACCCTTGCGCCCCGCCCGTGATCATTACCACACGATTCAGCAATTTCATTTTCAGTTCTCCGCCTTTAAGCTGGTGATCCGGCGCGGTTTCTTACTGTGAGATAAATCAAAGCCGAGACGACAATCAGCGCG
>JANXRO010000018.1 GCA_025356765.1 Hyphomicrobiales bacterium
TCTTCACCCGTCAAATAATAAATGGCGGTTTGGTTTTCTTTCAAGCCCGCAACATAATCTTTCAGCGTGATGTCTTTTCGCGTGGTTGAGTTAAAACGCGCCACATCAAACAACGCATCGCGGCGTTCAAAATCTTCATAAAGCCCTTCCTTGATTACCGGCCCAAAGGTTTCCCACATCTTGGCAAATGCGGGCGCATCATTTTCGCTGAGCTTTTTCAACTCTTGCAAAACACGGTTGGTTACTGCTTTGCGAATGGCGGCCACATCAGGGTTGTTCTGCAACATTTCACGCGACAGGTTTAAAGGCATGTCGCTTGAATCGATGACACCGCGCACAAAGCGCAAATAGGGCGGCAACAAATTTGCATCATCCGCAATGAACACGCGTTTTACATAAAGTTTCTGGCGGCCTTTGCGTTCAGGGTCATACAAATCAAAGGGACGTTCTGAAGGTACATACAGCAACACATTATATTCTTGCCGGCCTTCGGCACGATAATGAATGGTAAGGGCCGGTGCCTCTGTGCCATGGCTCAAAATGCCAAAAAATTCTTTGTGTTGTTCAGCCGTCACCTCATTTTTGGAACGCATCCAAATGGCCGAGGCGGAATTAATTTGTTTAGGCTCGCCCTTGCCTGCCAGCATGATAGGGTGGGCAATATGATCAGAATAGGTTTTAACAACGTCTTCCAATTTCCAAGCTTCAAGATAATCCAGTGCATCATCGCGCAGATGAAGCACAATGCGTGTGCCACGATTTGCGGTTTCAGCCTCGTCAACCGTAAATGTGCCCTCACCCTGAGAGCGCCACACATTGCACGCCTTGGCACCGGCTTTGCGTGAAAACACTTCAACATTATGCGCCACCATAAAGGCCGCATAAAACCCAACTCCAAATTGGCCGATCAATTGCGGCCCGTCTTTGGCCTTATCAACAAAGCTTTGCGTGCCCGATTTGGCAATGGTGCCAAGATTTTCCGTCAACTCTTTGGCCGACATGCCGATGCCTGAATCTGCAATCGTCAGCGTCTTGGCGACTTTATCGGGTGTAAGAGTTATTGAAAGCGTTGCGTCTTGTTCTAAAAGTTCGGGCTTGGCGATCGCCTGATAGCGCAATTTATCCAAGGCGTCAGACGCATTTGAAATCAATTCCCGCAAAAAAACATCACGATCTGAATAGACCGAATGCACCATCATATGCAAAAGCTTGCCAACTTCGGCTTGGAATTCTTGTGGTTTGGATTTTGTCATTGCCGACTTCCCATAAATTTCTGCCGCGATATTGTGATTGCGCAGGCGTTCGTCAAGTTTAAAAACAGAACAAAAAAAGGGCGGTTGCAACTGGCAACCGCCTTAAGAACTCTTACAGACTCACAAACGCAAGTCTTGGGGGTACTCTAAATACAGGGGCCCAGCCGGTTACAGGGGCTTTGGGGGCTGGGGGGCTTTACAAAACCAACCAGCTGGGCTGTCGAGGCAACGCTAAAAATATCACGCAGTATAATGTCGAAGGCTTGGTGCAATTGCGGCAAGATTGAGGTATTTCACCGCTTGCAAAAAACATTCCACGCTTGCAATGTAACAACGTGATGACAAAGTGTGGCCCTAATGAGCGCTGAAACACCTGAAATTTTGCATTTTCCGGCAAAATCGCAAAAGCCCATTGTTTTTGATCGCCAAGAGCTTGGTCTTATTATGGGCCTTTATGGCCGCTTTGTCGCCTCGGGTGAATGGCGTGATTATGCCATCAGCTTTGGTAAGGAAACCGCCCGCTTTGATATTCACCGACACACGTCTGAACAGCCTCTGTATTCGGTGATCAAAAACCCCTCTCTGCGCGATAAAGGCGGCCTGTTTCAGGTGACAGCACCCGGCGGCCTTATTATGCGGCGCGGCAATGAATTGGGGCAGGTTTTAAAAGTGCTTGAAAAAAAGCCAAAGTTCGCCACCGTTTAACAAATTTGACTCGCCGCCCGTTGTTGCTAAATAACGCCCAAATATGATTTTGAGTGAGATTTAATATGGCAAATGCACGAACCCTCTATGATAAGATTTGGGACGACCATCTGGCCCATGAGGCTGAAGATGGAACCTGTTTGCTTTATATCGATCGCCATCTCATTCACGAAGTAACCAGCCCTCAAGCCTTTGAAGGTTTGCGCATGACGGGTCGCAAAGTGCGCCACCCCGAGAAAACCTTGGCAGTTGTGGATCATAACGTTCCAACGACTGATCGTTCAAAGGGCATTGTGGAAGAAGAAAGCCGCATTCAGGTTGAAGCCTTGGCAACCAATGCAAAAGAATTTGGCATTCAATATTTCAATGAAATGGACAAGCGCCAAGGCATTGTTCACGTTGTGGGCCCAGAACAAGGCTTCACGTTGCCCGGCACCACAATTGTATGTGGTGACAGCCACACGTCTACCCACGGTGCATTTGGCGCTTTGGCCCACGGCATCGGCACATCTGAAGTAGAACATGTTCTGGCCACCCAAACGTTGATCCAGAAAAAAGCCAAAAACATGCTGGTAGATGTGAAAGGCAAACTTGCCCCGCATTCCACCGCCAAAGACATTATCTTGGCCATCATCGGCGAAATTGGCACGGCTGGCGGCACCGGTTCGGTGATCGAATTTGCAGGTGAGGCCATTCG
>JANXRO010000029.1 GCA_025356765.1 Hyphomicrobiales bacterium
TGCCAGGCATGGCCGCATCCACAAACGAAACATGGTCATTAGGCTCGCCACCAAATTCAGCTGAAGCGCCAGAAAACAATTTGGCCTTGGATAAAACCTGCGCATGAACCTCAAGGCCAATGATGATTTCCCAATCACTCAATGCCCCTTTGATCCAATCTTTCTTATCCGCAACGCGCTTGGCAGCTTCTAACATTATGTGTGTTCCTTGATTTGGGTGTGGGGATAATGGAGGACGCGTGGAGGATCAAGTAGTTGATGAGATTTGTGTTCGTTGGCATTCTTGACAACAGTCGAGCATGATGGCATATTTGCCAACATGAAAGCAAAATTGCTTCTGCGATCCAAAGAAGTTCTTTCAGATGGTGCCATTTTGGAAATGGTGATTTGGCAGTTGCCCGAATGTGTTCCGGGTTGCCTCCATTTTTACAAATATCGACTTTACTATGGAAAAGGCGGTGCCCGTTTGGTTGGTTTCGACAATGAAAAACCAAAAGGTGATCATAAACATTTAAACGGCAAAGAAACCGCATATCATTTCAGCGATGTAGATCAACTCATTGCTGATTTTCTGAGTGCAGTTCGCAAAAGGAGATTAAACAATGTCTGAAGCAATCATCCGGATTCTCAGCAGCGACGATGCTATTCTCGAAGAGGCTTCCGCAAGATTTATAAATGTTTGGAAATCAGGCAAGACCAGTCCTGCTGTTTTTACCTTCAGTTCGCCTGCACAATTGTTCTCTGTAATCAGCCCAAAGCGTTGGCAATTGATCGAACACTTACAACACTTAGGCCCCTGCACTATTCGTGGTCTTGCCCGTTCGCTAAACCGCGATGTGAAGCGCGTGCATGATGATGTAACGGCGCTGCTCGAATGGGGATTGGTCGAGCGCAATGAGGCAGGAATGGTGCATGTTCCGTTTCAGGTGATTCACGCAGAATTTGATTTGAGAGCTGTGGCTTGAAATGATTAAATCAAAAACAGTTTTTATTGTGGGAGCGGGTGCAAGTAGCGAAGTTAAAATGCCAATTGGCAGCGAATTGGCGGGGCAAATTTCAGACATGCTAAGCCCCAGCAGGGGGTCAATGGAGGGCCATACATTTTTGAAAGACCGGGAAATTTCTAGAGCGATTCTCAATACCTATCGCTCAAGGGCAACTAAAATGGCAGCTGCGGCAGACAAAATATCAAGTGGAGTAACTTTAGCACACTCAATTGATGATTTCATAGACAGCTTTCCGAACGAACCAGAAATTGCGTTAGTCGGGAAACTGGCAATTGCACGTGCAATTCTGGTGAAGGAAAGTGAAAGCCATCTGTTCGTCAATCGCGATAGATTTGACAAAGGAATTAATCAAGACCAACTCAAAAAAACGTGGTATCCAATGCTTCTTCGAATTCTAGCATCAGGGGCCAACCATACGACCGCCTCAGAAGTCCTACAAAACGTTACCTTTATTTCTTTTAATTACGACAGATGTCTAGAACAATTCCTTTGTTACGGCCTCGCTGCCCGATTTGGACTTGCAAAAATTCAAGCCCGAAATATTTTGGGTGATAAAAGAATTCTTCATCCGTACGGATCGCTTGGTAATTTTAGACTACCAGAAGAGTCAGGAAGTCTGCACTTTGGTCAAAGTGAAAATTACGATCTTGTTGATATTGCTTTAAATTTAAAAACCTACACTGAGCGAACCGATGACATAAGCATTGAGGTACAATCAATTCGTTCAGCTCTAACAGAAGCTGATACGGTCGTGTTTTTGGGTTTTGCATTTCACAAACAAAATATGGATTTGATCCGACCTCTAAATGGCATAAGGGCGGGCAGAATTTTCGCGACAACCAAGGGCATGTCTAATAGTGACCGCGATATTGTAAGGGCCGACCTTGAGAAATTCTGGGGACAAAACGAAGATGGCACTCAGCGCGCTGTTGGGGAAGTGACAATCACTGACCAAACTTGCGCTGAGTTTTTTTATGACTATCAAAGAACATTGGCAAATTAAAGTAATTAAGCCGCCTCTTCTCTGTTCACCACAATGCCAAGCGCTGCCAGATACAAATCAATCATGGCTTCTTCTTCTTGGCGTTCCTCAGGCTCCTTCTTGCGAAGTGAAATCACTTTTCGCAGAATTTTAATGTCAAAACCATTGCCCTTTGCTTCGGCATAAACTTCCTTGATATCGGCAGCGATGGTTTTTTTCTCTTCTTCCAAGCGTTCAATGCGCTCAACCAAAGCCTTCAATTGGCCTTCAGCGAAAGTGGTTTTTGTAGGTTCAGCCAAAATGGTCTCCGATTTAATGAGTGTTGGTTTTTAATGTTTGAGTGGCGCCGGTTTGATGTTTGGTTTTCCATTCGTCATAAGGCATTCCATAAATGTGCAAGCGGGCTTCGTCTTTTGAAACATCAATGCCTTGTGCCTTGGCCGCATCTTCATACCAATTTGATAAACAGTTGCGGCAAAAGCCCGCCAAGTTCATCAAATCCAAATTTTGCACATCGTCGCGCTTGCGCAAATGTTCAACCAATCTGCGAAATGCAGCGGCTTCCAATTCAGTTTGGGTTTTAAGATCAGGTTTCATCGCCCCTACATAGGCGTGAAGCTTGCCCCAGCCAATGGCCAGCCTGAATTCATCCACAAGTCAGAAAGGCTTGTTCATGGCCTCAGAATCCCTTAGTGAAAGACGAAAGCTGCGATTTGCCCGCAAATTGCCGCATTGGCTTGGGATATTGGGGCTTGGGAGTATTAACGGCATGAAACGCAATCTGGGGCCTTTTATCAGCGCCTTTTTGTTGCTGGGCTTTTGGGCCCTGCCCGCAAAGGCAGATTTGAAATTATGCAACAACACCACAAGTTCGGTGAATGTTGCTGTTGGTTATAAAGATAAAGAGGGTTGGGCGTCTGAAGGTTGGTGGAAAGCCGCCCCTTCGGCATGTGTGAAATTGCTCAAAGGCCCGTTGATCGCGCGTTATTATTATGTGTTTGCCGTTGATTTGGATCGCACCAAAGGTGGCTCTTGGGGCGGCAAGGCGATGATTTGCACACGTGACAAAATTTTCACAATCCGCGGCATCGAAAACTGTGCTGAACGTGGATACTTAAAACAAGGCTTTTTCGAAGTCGACACTGGCGACAAGATTGATTGGACGGTCTCATTGGCCGGCGACAAAACCACCCCAGCAGCCGCGGCAGATGGCACCGCACAACCCGTTCCAGCACCCGATGCTGTGGCTCCGGTACAACCGGCAACAACAAACACTCAAACAGGTCAATAATCTTGCGCAGAAAACGTAAAGTCAAAATCCTAGCAACCCTGGGCCCCGCTTCCGCGACCATGGAGATGATAGAAAAGTTGTTTGTTGCAGGTGTTGATGTTTTCCGCATTAACATGAGCCATACGAGCCACGCGTTGCTGAAAGAGCTTCATGGCTATATTCGTGCCGTTGAACAAAAAGTAAAGCGCCCCATTGGCATTCTGGCAGATTTGCAAGGCCCAAAAATTCGCATCGGCACATTCGCTGATAAAGAAGTGAAACTTGTTTCTGGCCAAAATTTTATTTTCGATACCAACCCAGAACCCGGCGATGCCACGCGCGTTTTCCTGCCACACCCTGAAATTTTCGCGGGCGCAAAGCTGGGAGAAAATCTTTTGTTGAACGACGGTCGCTTGCGCGTTCAAATCAACAAAGTGGCCCCCGAAAGGCTTGATACTACCGTTATCTATGGCGGCATGCTGTCAAATCGTAAAGGCGTTAACTTGCCTGATACGCTTTTGCCCATTCCGGCTTTGACTGAAAAAGATCGCGCCGATTTGGAAGCCGCTGCCGTTTTAGGCGTGGATTGGATTGCGCTCTCATTCGTTCAACGCGCTGAAGATGTGGCCGAAGCACAGCGCCTTGTTAAAGGCCGCGCCGGTGTTATGGCGAAAATTGAAAAGCCTTCAGCACTTCCCGTGTTGGATGAGATTTTAAAAATCTCTGATGGTTTGATGGTGGCCCGTGGAGATTTGGGCGTTGAACTGCCGCTTGAAACCGTGCCTTCCAAACAAAAGCACATTACCCGCGCTGCTCGCCGCTATGGCAAGCCTGTGGTTGTGGCTACGCAAATGTTGGAGTCGATGATCACTGAACCTGTTCCAACCAGAGCCGAAGTTTCAGACGTGGCGACAGCGGTATATGAAGGTGCTGATGCTGTAATGCTTTCAGCCGAAAGCGCATCTGGCGCTTGGCCGGAAAAAGCCGTGCAAACAATGGATAAGATCGCCCAATCCGCTGAGAATGATGTTTACTACGCAAGCATTGTTCATGCCCAGCGCACTGATCCTGAACACACGGTGGCCGATGCAATTTCAGCAGCAGCCCGCACCATTGCCGAAACCCTGCAAGTGCCCGCCATTGTTTGCTATACTGGTGGTGGTTCCACCGGCAATCGCGTGGCGCGTGAACGGCCAAACATGCCAATTTTGGCACTTACACCGATAGTGGCCACAGCCAGACGCATGACATTGACGTGGGGTGTTCACCCCTTGGTGGTGGCAGACGCAAAAACCTTAGACGAGATGATGGGCCAAGCAGGCGAGCTGGCCTATAGCGAAGAATTTGCCAAGCCTGGCGAAAAAATCTTAATCACAGCGGGCGTTCCTATTGGCTCACCCGGCACAACCAACATGTTGCGCGTGGCAACATTGGGGCCCGGTGGCAAAGGCGTTTAACGCTTAATTTCTTTGGCGATGGCATTGGTGAGGTAAAGCGCAATCAATGCCATTGCCACCATAACACCCAAAAATCCCCAATCCTGTTGGTTCAATAAAAAGCCTTCTGGCGTATGTTTCTGCCACAAAAATATGCTCGCAAACAACACAAGCAAGCCTAGCGTTGCAATCGTTCCTTTGCGCAAAATAGACATCAACAAAATTGCCAAGGGTGACATTTCCGCCATTGGTGATTTTCCTCCATCTGGGGCATAAGGTTTATTCATTAGCGGAAAGCACCTCATGTCCAAATCGAAAATTGATCGCAAAACATTAAAGCCCGCAACCAGATTTGCTTCGGCAGCCCGCGAATTTAACGAACATGGCATGGTGAACCCGGCCGTTTATCGCGCTTCAACAATTACATTTCCTGACGTTGAAACATTAAAAAGCGGCAAGCAAAGCTATATCTATGGCAGGCGCGGAACACCAACGTCTTTGGCAATTGAAACAGCCATTGCCGAATTGGAAGGTGGCTATAAATGCAAAGTTGCACCTTCCGGCCAAGCCGCAATAAGCGTCGCTTTGCTCAGCTTTCTCAGCCCCGGGGATCACCTGTTGGTGACAGATACGGTCTATGGCCCGGTGCGCGAATTATGCCGCACTGTTTTAGATCGCATGGCCATCGAGACAACCTATTACGATCCGCTGATTGGTGAAAAGCTCCGTACACTGATGAAACCCAACACCAAGGTTGTGTATCTGGAAAGCCCCGGCTCACAAACCATGGAAATTCAGGATGTGCCGCTGCTTACAAAAATTGCCCATGAAGCGGGCGCACTCGTGTTGATCGATAATACATGGAGCGGGGGGCATTTTTTCAAAGCCTTTGAACACGGCTGTGATATTTCTGTTCAGGCCGCCACGAAATATATTACCGGCCATTCAGACTGCATGTTCGGCTCTATTGTTTGCACCGAAAAAACTTGGGGGCCGCTTAAAGCCACTTATGAAGCCATGGGCATGTTTGCCGGGCCTGATGATATGTATTTGGCCTTGCGAGGGCTTCGCACGTTGGATGTGCGCATGGAGCGGCACATGAAATCTGCCATCACCATTGCAGAATGGTTGCGCGGCCGCGATGAAGTGGAAACGGTGCTTCACCCTGCTCTTTCAAACGCGCCGGGCCATGAAATTTGGAAACGCGATTTTAAAGGGTCATCCGGCCTGTTCTCGATCATCCTCAAACCAACAAGCGAAAAAGCCGTAGCCGCCATGTTGGATGATATGCAGCTTTTTGCCATGGGCTATAGCTGGGGCGGCTTTGAAAGCCTGATGATTCCGTTCAACCCCATTCGCACCGCCACCACCTGGCAGGCAAATGGCCAAGCTTTGCGCCTTCAAATTGGCCTTGAACACCCAGACGATTTGATTGCAGATTTGGAACAAGGGTTGAAACGCCTCAAAAACAATCCTTGAATATTGTCTTTTTGTTCCTATATATTTCATTCAAGGAGTTTAAAATGAACAAAATTTCAAAATTTATCATAGCCTTAGCCGCAGTCTTCACGCTTGCAACGGGCGCGTTTGCTCAACAGGCTGATGATCCGGAAGTGATTTTCAAAAAGAACACCGTGTTTCATCTCCTCTCACCTGACGCGAAGTTAGCAACCTATGTGATTGATGATCCAGCCGTTTCCGGCGTTGCATGTTATTTTACCGTGCCTGAACAAGGCGGGTGGACGGGTTGGGCCGGCTTTGCCGAACAACGGTCTGAAACCTCCATCGCCTGCCGCCAAGTGGGGCCAGTAAAAATCAGCGCCAAATTCGGCCAAGGCGATAATATCTATGAACAACGCCGCTCATTCTTTTTCAAAACCATGCATATCGTGCGCGGCTGCGATGCCAAGCGCAACGTGTTGGTCTATCTCGCCTACACCGATAAATTGATCGACGGCTCACCCCAAAATTCAACTTCAACAGTACCATTGATGCCTTGGGGCAATGATGCAGCGCCGAAGTGCGGGGATTTTTTGACGCCCTAATCCACACCCTCTTCGAACAGACGGTCAAACTCTGCGGCATAGCGTGCAGCCAAGTCGGGGTTGTTCCAGATCACCATGGCGTTTTCGGCGTTTCGTTCGGCGGCGGCAAAACTGTAGTTGAATGAACCTGTTTCCACGTGCTTGCCATCCACCACGATGAACTTGTCATGCATGATGGGATATTTCGCATCTGCCCGCACGGCAACACCGCAGGCATCCAGATAATCGCGTTTGGAATTGCCGCGCCCGTGTGGGTTTGACCGCTGGTCGAGAACGGCTGTCACCATAACCCCACGCGCTGCCGCGTTGCACAGGGCATCAGCAATGGGTTTAGACGTCATCTGATAGGCCGCAATCACCACCGACACGTTAGACGCATCAATAATCTTCTCTACCAAATGCTGCGCCTGTCGCTGTGGAAAAGGCGCAAAGGCAATCTCAATCAAACTGCCAGATGGCACACGATTTAACCGCCGATCATTTGCGATTTTAGCTCGATCAATCGCACCTGTGGTGATTTGATCAGCAAGCGCAGGCACAGCTTTTTTGCTTTTGGCAGCAACGGGGGCCACCAGCAAACCAAGAAGACCGCAGGCAAGAACGATGAGTTTAAACATGAGAACATCGAATCAAACACCAGCACCAATGCTGGGCAAAGCGATGATCTCAACGTGCCGTTACTATCTTGTTAATGGAATGGCGACCTCGGCTGGATTCGAACCAGCGACCCACGGATTAGAAATCCGTTGCTCTAGTCCAGCTGAGCTACGAAGTCGGTCTGGCCAATCTAGCGGCTTGGCGTTAATGCGTCCAGTTGACTGTGCGGCCGAATTTAAAATTGTCTGAATATGATTTTTTGTTGATGCGCACAGGCGCAACCGTGGCCACCGTATAGGCCAAGCCGTTGCGCTTGGCATAATCTTCTGCTTCTTCTTGGGTTTCGAACTGAAGCTTCACTTGTGTTGAAGTGTCACCCGATGTCCAGCCCATCAAGGGGTCTTGGGTGGGCGGCGTTTCGCGCACAAATTCCAAAAACCATTCTTTGGATTTGCCTTTGCCAGATTGCATGGCATTTCGGGCGGGCTTGTAGATGCGTGCGGTCATTTCATTTCCCACAGTTATCGGGATGGTCGGGGCGGCGGGATTCGAACTCGCGACCCCCTGCGCCCAAGGCAGGTGCGCTACCAGACTGCGCTACGCCCCGACTATTCCGTGGCCGCTGAATAACCATTAAAAACACAAAGTGCAACAGCAGAATTGAACTAAAATGTTTCGCTTTTGGCAGCCTTCCACAGCGCCCACTGCTTTTTAACCTGCATCACGTCAATTCCAGCATTCAGCGCTGCTGAACCGCGTTTCAAAGCCTGGCGCAAATAGCCATCCGTCAAAGCCACATGCAAAAATGCGGGCGCAACTTTGCTGTTAATCGTCCACGCCCTTTGGCGGGCCTCATTGAGGCGCGAGCGGGCTTTTTCACGAAGCTCTGCCAAAACAACTGTGACCCCTGCCTCACTGTCTGGCAAATAAACTTCCATAGGCTTCACCTGGCGCTGGGCCAACAGGTCAGCAGGCAAGAAACACTGTTTTAACGCCCTTGCCCGTGGCAACGCGTTGATGATGTGCACCAATCCATAAGCCACACCGGCCAATCCAGATGCCTCAGCGCATTCCAGCGCTGCATCACGATCAAGAATCATCGCAGCCATTTGAATAAGGGCAGATTGGGTTTCACCAAGATAGCCTTCAAGATCATGCAGACTTGGCATTGCATCTGAATAAAAATCAAAGGCGTGCGCATTCACCAACTTGAGCAAAGCATGTTTGGGAATATCACCCACCTCAATGGCGTGGGCCAAAGCTTGGGCCACAGGGTGTTGCTGCGCATCTTGATGATAGATCCCATCAACAGTATCGCGCCACCACTGCAGACGAATTTCCGCAAGTTGCGGTTCTGTTACTTGGGCCGCGATGCGGCCGATTTCAGCATTAAAAGCGTAAAGCGCCAAGAGATGGGAACGCTTTTCGGCAGGCGCAAACAATGATGCAAGATAGCGATCTTGATCATATTGGCGCACCAGTTTTTGAAGTTCATCACTCATGGCACAGCGATAAACGCGGCAGCAACGCGACGCGCTTCACCCAGCATGAAGTTATAAGAATGGATGGCGG
>JANXRO010000039.1 GCA_025356765.1 Hyphomicrobiales bacterium
AGTGGTTGTGGGCAAAGATCACCCTTTGCGTTTTGTCGATGAAGCCCAAACCGGCGGGTTAAAGCCCTATGTGGTTATTCGGCGAAATTTGGAAGCGCTGGTGGCGCGCGCCCTGTTTTATGATCTGGTGGATTTGGGCACTATTGAAGGCGAATGGTTTGGCATTTGGTCGTCTGATCAGTTTTTCAGAATGCAAAAGGCCGCAGATGTTCAAGTTTGATGATTTTCTCGAGCGGGCTGGCCAACGGTTATTGAAAGTTCCGGCCCTTTCATGGAACCGCAGTGATGATGATATGAACGCCAAGGCGCAAATGATTGACCATGGAAAGCCCGCAAAGCCAGCGGCCGTTTTGGTGCCCATCATCTTGCGGGCTGAACCCACGGTGCTTCTGACAGAACGTCATAAGGACTTGTCGAACCACGCAGGCCAAATTTCATTTCCGGGTGGTCGCATCGACAATGATGAAACACCCTTGGCCGCCGCTTTGCGTGAAGCTGATGAGGAGACCGGCATTGCTGGCTCGCACATTGATCCACTCGGTTATTTGGATTGTTATCTTACGGTGACAAATTATCTTGTCACCCCCGTTGTGGCTACAGTTGCAACTGATTTTACAACGCAGGTGCAAGCCAGCGAAGTTGAAATGATTTTTGAAGTTCCATTGGAATTTCTGATGGACGTGAAAAACTGCCAAACCCATGTTCGTGATTGGAAGGGAATTGAACGGCGTTATTATGTTTATCAATTTGGGGCGCACCACATTTGGGGCGCAACAGCAGGCATGATAAGAAACCTGCATGACACTCTCTATGCGTAAACTTCCCAATCTGGCGCGCGAAGCGTGGTTGAATGACCCTAAGCTTCAGGCCGTGTTGTCAGTGCTCAACGCGGCTGGCCAAACGCGTGTGGCGGGCGGGGCGGTGCGCAATGCGCTGATGGGCATTGCCATCAATGACATTGATCTTGCCACATCCATTTTGCCCCATGATGTGATGCAGCTGTGCAAACAAGCGGGCTTTGCGGTTCACCCCACAGGCATTGACCATGGAACGGTGACGATTGTGAACCGTGGCAAATCTTTTGAAGTGACAACTCTGCGCCGCGACATTGAAACCGATGGCCGCCATGCCGTTGTTTCATTTACGCGCGATTTTGCTGAAGATGCCGCGCGCCGGGATTTTACGATGAACGCGCTTTATTGTAATAGCAAAGGAGAAGTGCTCGATTTTACAAATGGTTACGCCGATATTCTGAATCACCGTGTGAGGTTTGTGGGTAAGCCTTCAGAGCGCATTCAAGAAGACTATTTGCGCATTTTGCGGTTCTTCCGATTTCATGCAGCCTATGGAAAAGGCGCAGCCGATGCCTTGGGTTTGGCCGCCTGCAAGCGCCACAAGGCAGGATTGAAAGGCATTTCTGCTGAACGCATTCGCCAAGAACTTTTCAAATTGCTTGTTGCAAAATGCGCCACCGACACTTTGAAATTGATGCAGACCAGCGGCGTATTGAAAGTGCTTTTGCAGGTTGTGGAAAATTGGCGCGTGGTCAAACGTTTGCCGCCAGACGCAGTGTTGCGCATTTATGTCGTTGCAAAAAAACCAGCGGAATTGAAAGAGGTGTTGCGCCTTTCCAATGAGCAAGCCGCGCGGATTGATGCTTTGATCAAAGCTCCCAAACTTTCTCCAAAACTATCAGGGTTGGAACGCCGCCAACTGCTGTTCAAGCTGGGCCTGCAAACTTGGCAAGATGCTTGTGCCATGGCGCATGCACAATCAACAGCGGCACTAAAAGATGCGCGGTGGGCGGCGCTGAAACGCTTGGCCGACACGTGGCCCATTCCGGTTCTGCCGATTAGTGGAAAAGACCTTTTGGCCACAGGCATTGCTGCTGGCCCCGGCATGGGCAAACTGTTAGAGCAGGCGCAAGATTTTTGGTTGGCACAAGACTTTAAACCAAGCCGCGAAGAATTATTGGCCCATATTGAAAGTGTGATGGAATGAGCGTTGATATAATCATGATGAACTCAACGGGCGAGGGTTCTCCCAAGGTGGTTGTGGCCAAACCCAGCCCTGAAAAATTGATCAGCGGCAATGCCGTCACCCAAACATGGAACCATTATACAGGCGAAGATGACAGGCTTCATTGTGGCATTTGGGAATCGGCCAAAGGCAAAGTGAATGTGCATTATGATGAATGGGAGTTTTGCCATTTCATCCAAGGCGAAGCGATTTTAACCAGCGAAAACGGCAATAGCTGGACATTGAGCAAAGGCGATGCCTTCATCATTCCAGCAGGATTCAAAGGCACATGGGACACCATCCGCAAAGTTAAAAAGCATTACGTGATCTTGATGCCGAAAGCGAACGCATGAGCAAGGGTGCCATTCTCATCACTGGAGCGGCCAAACGCATTGGCCGCCATTTGGCCCTGGAATTGGCAGGCGCTGGTTATGACATTGCGGTTCACTACAATAATTCCCAAGGCGAGGCCGAAGAAGTTGCAGAGCTGATCAAAGCCAAGGGCCGCCGCGCCGCCACTATACAAGGCAACTTGGCGGATGCTGATATTGCTGAAAAACTGATTTCAGAATCGATAAAACTTTTGGGGCCGCTTTCGGCACTGATCAACAACGCATCGATTTTTGAAGATGATGCCGTTGGCAACATTTCGCTTGCAAGCTGGCAAAGCCATCAAGACATTAACTTGCGTGCGCCCATCATGTTGGCCCAACGATTTGCCGCGCAATTGCCCGCCAACGCGCATGGCAACATTATCAACATCATTGATCAACGCGTGTGGAAGTTAAACCCGCGCTTTTTCTCTTACACCATGTCTAAATCTGGGTTGTGGACGGCAACGCGCACGCTTGCCCAAGCCTTGGCCCCGCGCATTCGTGTCAACGCCATTGGCCCCGGCCCGGCCTTGCCTTCAGCGCGAATGGATGATGCTGAATTTGCCAAACAGGAAAGTTTGACGTTGTTGGGCCGCGGCACGTCGCCCGCAGAAATCGCCGAGGCGGCAAAGTTTATATTATCGCAGAAAGCGTTAACGGGGCAAATGGTTGCGCTGGATGGCGGCCAACATTTGGTGTGGCAAACACCTGATATTATGCGCGTGAAAGAATGACCAAGATTTCCCACCATGTTGCCAGTGCTGGCGCCCGCGTGCGCCACGTGTTCGTGCGCGATTTAGATTTGATGGCGCTGATCGGCATTTATGACCAAGAGAAGATAAATCCCCAGCGCATTATTGTGAATGTGGATTTGTCGGTTCAAGAAGCCGAAGGCCCAATGAGCGACGAGATTGACCACGTGGTTTCCTATGAAATCGTGGTCAAAAAAATTGAGGCGATCGTGGCCGCAGGCCATGTAAATTTGGTTGAAACTCTGGCCGAAAAATTCGCCGAAAGCTGCCTGAGAGACAAGCGCGTGTTGGCAGCAAGAGTGCGCATCGAAAAGCCCGATATTATCCCCAATGCAAGAAGCGTGGGTGTGGAGATTGAACGGGGTAGGTGAGGCGTTTGCCTTGTGGGGTTAACAAAAGCATACCTGATTTCGCGAAGGTCAATGCGCCTTAAATCGCGAGGACTAACAAATGACCATCCGAATTCTGCTTGTCGACATCATTGGCTTCTGGCTCTTCCACCAAGCTCTGGGAGATTGACGATATTATCAGGTTGGTTCAGGCTGAGGAAGCGAAAGTCAACCGCAGATGTGGCACATTCCAA
>JANXRO010000290.1 GCA_025356765.1 Hyphomicrobiales bacterium
CAAGCCATGCAACGACTATTCACAGTGCTTTTTGCCTTGTTTGTGCCAATTCACGCAGTTGCGCAATCACTGGAAATTTCCACTGATCAAACTGCAAAGCTGATCAAACACGCCAGACCAAATGTTCAAGATGCAAAAGGCTGGGCGGATGATTTGTTGGATGTTTTGCGTCTCAACCAATTGCCGCCCACACGCGAAAATGTCTGCGCTTCCATTGCGGTGATTGATCAGGAATCAAATTTTGTGGCAGACCCAGCAGTGGCAGGTCTGGGCGCTTTGGCCTATAAAACCTTGAAAGATAAATTGGATCGCATCCCCATTTTGGGCCGCGTGGTTTTGGTGTTTCTGGATGAGCACCCAAGAGGCGCAACCAGTTATTTGCAGCGTATTAAAACCGCGCGCACCGAACATGATCTTGATCGCACCTATCGCAGTTTGATTGATGATGCTGGAAACTATTCCAACCTTTCATTGGTTATTCAAAGCGGCCTTCTCAATCAATTGATTGAAGAGCGCAACAATATTTCTACTGTGGGTTCCATGCAAGTTTCCGTGCGTTTTGCCATGGATAATGCACGAGAACGCCGCTGGCTGCCAATGACGCTGACCGATGTTTATGCCATGCGTGATGAACTTTATACACGCCACGGCGGGATGTATTATGGCGTGAAACAACTGCTGGGTTATGACTCTGGCTATGGCAAAAAAATATATCGCTTTGCTGATTTTAATGCAGGGCGATATTCCAGCCGCAACGCTGCCTTCCAACATTTGGTGAATATTCTGGCCAACCAAAACAACAGCCGCGATGGTGATTTGTTGCTTTATGGCAAAGATGGAAAAGCCTTGCCCGCCACCAGCAAAACCGAGTTGGCCATTCGCCAAATTGCCAAAGACAACACTTTGCCACTGACGACAAAACAAATCCGCGCCGATTTGGAAACCGAGAAGCAAGATGGTTTTGCGACTAGCCAAACTTATATTGCGTTGAAAAATCTCTACCTCAACAAAACGCAACACGGCGCACCCTTTGCTGAAATTCCCAACATTGAATTGACCAGCCCAAAAATTTCGCACCGCATGACAACAGCGAGTTACGCCACCAGCGTTGATGGCCGCTATCACAAATGCATGGGCTTTAAGCCTTGACCTTCAAATTCTCTGGGTCATAGAGCGGCTTTAAATGTACGGATGCTTTAACCCGCTCTTGAGCAACAACGAGTTCATATTGGCCTTGGGCAACATACTCTTCCGACACGCCTTCGGCATTGCGCACATAGCCATAACCAATGGGCTTGCCCACCGTATAGCCATAACCGCCAGAGGTTAAATAGCCTGCGAATTTTCCATCTCGCAGAATTGTTTCGCGGCCAAGCAGAACAACACCTTCCCGTTCAGTGGTGAAACCCGCCATCATTTTATTCATTGGAAATTGGCGCTTCTCCAGCAAAGCCGCACGGCCAATAAAATCCATATTGCTTTTGAATTTCACGGCCCAGCCGAGGCCCGCCTCAAGCGGTGTGTCATTGGGCGTTATATCAGCGCCCCAAGCGCGATAGCCCTTTTCCAACCGCAGCGATTCAATGGCGCGATATCCGGCATTCACCGCCCCTTGGCGCATCAACACCATATAAATATCAGGCAAGGTAGCGATGGGCGCATGAATTTCAAAACCCAATTCACCCACATACGTCACCCGCAAAACCCGGGCTTGATGCCCGCCGACACTGATGAGTTTTGCATCGCCGAATTTAAGATCTGCAAGGGAGGCGCTGCAAACAGCTTGTAAAATATCGCGCGACTTTGGGCCCATGAGAGACAATGTGCCCAAGCGTTCTGTCACATCAGAAAGCGTTGCATCCATGCCTTGTGGAATGTGGTCCACAATCCACGAATAATCATGCGCACGAAACCCAGTGCCTGTGACGATATAAAAAAGATCAGGCGCAAAACGCGCTACGGTTAAATCACATTCAATGCCGCCGCGCGTGTTGAGAAGCTGCGTATAAACCAAGCGATTATCATTTTTCGGAATGGTGTTGGAACACATCGCATCCAAAGCTGCCACACAATCAGCCCCGCGCATTTCAAATTTTGCGAAAGATGATTGATCAAAAAGCCCAGCATGTTCACGAACCGCTTTATGTTCCATACCCAAAGCTTCAAACCAATTTTGCCGCCCCATCGAATAATGATCAACAGGCTGAACACCTTTGGGCGCGAACCAATTGGGTCTTTCCCAACCAAGCTTTGAGCCAAAACACGCGCCAGAAGATTTCAACGTTTCATAAAGCGGTGACTTTAATTTTGGCCGCCCGCTGGCATATTCTTCATGTGGAAAACCAACGGTGTAATGCTTGCCATAGGCTTCTAGTGTACGTTCATTCACCCATGCGCGATCTTTATGCAAAGCTGAAAAGCGGCGGATATCAACGCTCCACAAATCTGTGGGCGCTTCACCCTTCATCACCCAGTCGGCCAGAACCCAACCTGCCCCGCCGCCAGAGGCAATGCCGAAAGCATTAAAGCCACAGCCCAAATAAAAGTTTTTGAGTTCAGGTGCGCGGCCCAAAATGAAATTGCCATCGGGCGTGAAACTTTCTGGCCCATTGATCATTTTTTTAATGCCAGTTTTTTCCAAGGCCGGAATGCGCGCCAAGGCTTGCGCCATGTGTTGTTCAAAATGGTCCCAATTATCGTCAAACAATTCAAACTCAAAGGTGGAAGGCACATCGCCCAATGTCCACGAAATGGGGTTGGGCTCATAGCCACCAAACACCAAGCCACCCACCTCTTCTTTAAAATATGTGCGTCTGTCAGGATCTCGAATTGTGGGCGCATCGGGCGATAAGCCTTCGACTTTTTCGGTGATGATATATTGGTGTTTAACGGGTTGCAGCGGAACATTAACCCCTGCCATGGCCCCAATTTGCCTGGCCCACATGCCGCCGCAATTCACCACACGATCACATTTCACGAAACCTTGCGTGGTTTGAACACCGACCACAACGCCTTCAACAATTTCAAAACCTGTAACGCCCACACCTTCAAATATTTTGGCGCCGTGCATGCGGGCACCCTTGGCCAAAGATTGGGTGATGTCTGATGGCGAGGCCTGCCCATCGGTTGGCAGGTAAGATGAGCCCACAAGATCGGAAACATCAAGCAGCGGGAAAAGTTTTTTGGTCTCAGCAGGTGAAAGCAATTGCATGTCCATGCCGAAGCTTTGCGCGGTTGTGGCCAAACGTTTATATTCCGTCCACCTGTCTTCATTGGTGGCAAGGCGCAAACAACCAGACATTTTCCAA
>JANXRO010000075.1 GCA_025356765.1 Hyphomicrobiales bacterium
CTGGAATCGGAAGTTTGGATAGACTGAAAACTTTGAGTTTTACAAACGCCGAGATCAAAAAGGGTTGGCCCCACCAACCATAGGGTTGGAGAACCACAATGGTGCCAAATGCAACAGCCCCGATCGCAAACAAACGCCCCCCAGATAGCTTCTTTTTAGCAATCCTAGGGCTCCAATGCTCAAACGGCCAGCACAATGCAATCGCCACAAACATGACTGCGAAAGACCCAATTAAACTATCGAGCAATTGCCAAAGATGATAAATCGAAGGCCCGCTATCCATTAAGCAAAATCAGAAAACGCTATGCAACAGGCACAGGCGCGGGAACGGGAGCACCGCCATAACTATCAACACCCAGATAAGGATGAAATTCGCCATCGAGCAGATAATTGGCGCCACCTTCAATATATGGGCCTTGGATGCCAATGCCAATCAAAGGCTGTTGGTTGGCAAAATCATAGCCAATGCCTGCTTCGCCCTGAAACGAAGGTGATCCCACCAAACCCATTGCGCGAATTTTTGGCCCAAAATGTTTTTTGTTGGTCAATGGAATTGCCAATTCTGCCAAGCCACCTGTTACGGTGTGGCTTGCGTCAGTATAAGTCTGGCGCACGGTGCCCACAATTTCTGGTGCATTATCACCAAACTCAAAACGCAAACCGATGCTGGCGCTCGTTTGGCTTATGCCAGTTGCAACGATCGAACCGGCCCAAGCCGTCAAAGACCCACCAATTGAAACAGCTAAAATTGACGCAGCAAAAACCAAACTGCGGGAATTGATATTCTTCATGTTTAATCTCCGTGCCCCCGAGTCAAAAACATCGGTAGTTTTAATCATAATTTAACACTTTGAGCAACGATTATTTGCCCTTCGTTTGATTTTGCAGGTCCATGCCCCGCTCAACTCAAACGCGTTTAATATTCAACAGTTGCATTTGCAAAATGGCGGGATAAATGTTCATGCTGAAATGCAGCGCACAAGCGCTGGGGCCTGAGGACAACCACATGAAGAAAATATTTGCCACTGCAGATGAAGCCTTAAAGGATGTCTTGTTCGATGGCATGCTGATAGCCGCAGGTGGTTTTGGCCTGTGCGGCATTCCAGAATTGTTGATTGCGGCCATCAAACGCGCTGGCACAAAAAATTTGACCATCGCTTCCAACAATGCAGGTGTGGATGGTTTTGGCTTGGGCCAACTTTTAGAAAATCGCCAGGTTAAGAAAATGATGTCGTCTTACGTGGGCGAAAACGCTGAATTCATGCGCCAATATCTATCGAAAGAATTGGAGGTTGAGTTCAACCCCCAAGGCACTTTGGCTGAACGCATGCGCGCAGGCGGTGCCGGCATTCCGGGCTTCTATACAAAAACCGGCGTGGGCACCGTTATTGCCGAAGGCAAAGAAGTGAAAGATTTTGACGGCCAAACCTATGTGTTGGAACGCGGCATTGTGGCTGATCTTTCCATTGTAAAAGCCTGGAAGGCCGACCCATCAGGTAATTTGGTGTTTCGCAAAACCGCCCGCAATTTTAACCCGCCCGCAGCAACATGTGGCAAAATTTGCGTGGCCGAGGTTGAAGAAATTGTGCCCTTGGGTTCGCTTGATCCCGATACCATCCACACGCCTGGCATTTATGTGCATCGCTTGATCCAAGGTCAGCACGAAAAACGCATTGAACAACGCACCGTTCGCAAAAAGGAAATTGCATAATGGCTTCTGTCACTAAAGGTTGGGATCGCAATCAAATGGCGGCGCGCGCGGCACAAGAACTGCAAGACGGCTGGTATGTAAATCTTGGCATTGGCATTCCAACTTTGGTGGCCAATTACATTCCAAAAGGTGTTGAAGTCACCCTTCAATCTGAAAACGGCATGTTGGGCATGGGTCCCTTCCCTTTTGAAGGTGAAGAAGATGCGGATTTGATCAACGCGGGCAAGCAAACCGTAACTGAATTGCCCCAAACTGCGTTTTTTGATTCTGCCCAAAGCTTCGCCATGATCCGTGGTGGCAAAATTAACATGGCCATTTTGGGTGCCATGGAAGTTTCTGAAACGGGTGATCTGGCCAATTGGATGATCCCCGGCAAACTTGTAAAAGGCATGGGTGGCGCCATGGATTTGGTGGCCGGTGTCAAGCGTGTGGTGGTGGTAATGGACCACACCAATAAAGCCGGTGAAAGCAAAGTTCTGCCAAAATGCGAGCTGCCCCTCACAGGCAAGGCCGTGGTCAATCGCATCATCAGCAACTTGGGTGTGTTGGATGTGGTGCCGGGCGGATTGAAAATTGTGGAATGCGCCGAAGGTGTGACCGAAGCTGAAATTCGCGCCGCCACGAAAGCCACCATCGTTTAGGTTTCTAGATTTGAATCGGCGGTAAAATTCCACCGCAATAACGTGCGAATACGCGTCTCAAAAAAATGTGCAGTCTCCTGATTCCGTAACGCGAAACAAATCCGAAGCGCGCCGTTCAAAGCGGCCAAAATTTATGATTGCTTTTCGTGACACTCATATGACAACTGCATGACGTTTTTATAAAAACCGCTGATTTTCTCAATTTATTTGATCTCATAAAACCCAACATCTTCAATGTGTTGCGCTAGAGCCACAGGAACATTGTCATAATTCCGTCACACGCATATTCGCGTTGATTGTGACAATTCATTTAGCAAAAAAGAACCCGTGCTTAACCAAAAGCACTGTCCACCCACTCAATTGCAGGGGTTTTGGGGGGCTTTAACGAACACGGCTTCTGAGGAGAATAATATGAAGTTTTTGAAAATCGCACTTTTGGGTACAGCGGCATTTGTCGCAGTGTCTGCCAGCGCTAAGGCAGATCAGCTTTCTGATCTTAAGACGCAAATTGAAACATTGAATTCTCGCGTGGCCACGCTTGAAGCCTCACCATCAATCCCAGCGGGATATTCGATGGTGGCTTTCTCGCGTGAGGGCGATGATCACGTCATCTCCATCATGCCAACAGCAGATGCGCCAGCAGCACCAGAAACCAAGATCACATGGTCTGGCAACGTTCGTGGCGGTGTATTTGCATTATATGATTCATCCCAAAAAGTTGGCTCGCAATACTCAGCCGACGTGTGGGCAGAAGCCCGCCTGAAAGTTGTTGCCAAAACAGATACAGCCGTGGGCGAAGTGGGCGTAAGCATCGGTATGCGCGCAAGGGACAGCTCCGCACTGACTTATAATGCTGGCAATCCCGCTGTTGAAACAGACGGCTTTTATGGCTGGTGGAAATTAACCCCAACCACAACATTCAGCGCCGGCATTCAAAACCCAATCCAAAAAGGCACTTTGGCCAAGAACAGCTATAGCTTTGATGCCGTATGTTCTTGCTATCAAAATGATACATGGGGTGCAATTTCCAATGCGCCTGGTGCCAAGGGCAATGCACTTTCAGATTCAAGCACCAACAATCCAGCCCAGATGGCTTTAAGCTATGCTGATGGCCCAATTGGCTTTGCAGTTGCAATTGAAGATGCAAATAACAACAACAATGCCAGCGCCTTTGGCGTATCGGGCAAAGCCACCTATAAAATGGATATGATCGGCTTTGACGTGTCTGGCGGCTATTGGGGCAACACTGCAGCAGGCGGCGATGCGTCATACACCATCAACGGCGGCATTGGTTTGAACCTTTCGCCAGTGAAGTTGGGTGTAACCTTAGGTGCAGGCCATGTTGGTTTGGGAAGTTCTTCGTCAGGCAAACCAACAGCCAATTATGATTATTGGGCTGCTGGCGGCTTTGCAAACGTGGCTTTGGGCGACACTGCAAACCTTGAACTTGGTGTTGTCCATGATTTTGGCACAGCCCCTGTTGCCGTAGACCAATATGCCGGTGGCACATTGTTTAACGCTGGCATTTATTACACACCAGTCAAGCAATTGGTTGTTGGTCTTGAAGGTCAATATCAAACAGGCGGTGCTGCCGACCAATCTTACATTGCAAACATGGTCACAGTGTTCAAGTTCTGATCCCTGCAAAACTTTCTACGAACGGCCCGCCTTGCGGGCCGTTTTTGTTTTAAATGATGCAGAGTGTGTCTTGTTCTGGCCTTGATTATCGCTTAATGCACCAACTTCATTCGGGGGCTGCCACTTGAACCTGCTGCAATCAACATTTCTTCTTTCTGCCTTGTTTTTAACCTCATGTGTTGGAGACCCAGAATCCGTCAATCTTGAGAGCCGGCCCATTGCGCTTGACCAACAGGCCGAACCTGCCGGAGTGGCAGGAACGGCGGGTGCGGCCAATGTGGCGGGCCTTCTTTCGGGCACTGGCCCCACATATGTAACCCTCACCGTCGCTGAAACTGACCAACATGGCGTATCAGACCAATCAACCACCGCCATCACCTCTGGCAGCGGCTTTGTTGTAACGGGCGATGGATATGTGATGACAGCGGCCCATGTTGCCGTTGCAAAAGGCAATGAAATTACCGCACGCGCCGCCAATGGGCGGATTTATTCTGGCATCGTGCAGGCCATATATCCGGCCAATGACATGGCAGTGGTGAAGCTTCGCAGTTTTAACGGCAAATCTGTGGCACCTGCAGCGCCCGGTTGTTTGGCCACGGGCGATATTTTATACACCCTTGGCAAGCCCCACGGTGGCGGCGACACAGCCCGAATCGGCACCTTGCAAAACAAGCATTTCGGCAGGCCCGTAACTTATGGCAAATTCGGCTATCCAGATGCCTTGGTCTTGCACATGGGCACCCAACGCGGCGAATCAGGCGGCCCTGTGTTCAACAAGCAAGGCCAATTGGTAGGCATGGTTGTTTCAACGCTGTCTGATGCGTCGGGCCAATCACTCAACACGGCCCATGCTATTCCCGCCAACACCTTGGGCAAATATTTATGCTCGCAAACCAACTGTGGCGCAGAATGGCAAGCCGTTGCCGCAAAACCTGTAGATAGCTGCGGTTAAGGGATAAGAACAGATGCACCTGTGGTGCGCCGCGCTTCTAAATCTTCATGCGCTTTGCGCGCATCTTTCAAGGCATAGCGTTGGTTGATGGCAATTTTCACCTTGCCAGATTTTACCATATCTATCACGTCTTGCGCGGTTTCCTGAAACTCAGCGTCGGTGCTCGTATAGGCGCCAAGCGTTGGCCTTGAAATATAAAGCGCCTTTGGCGTTAAAACACCAATGCTAATGCCTGTCACCGGCCCAGAGGCATTGCCGAAGCTCACCATCAAGCCGCGCAGCGCCAAACACTCTAATGATGTTTGAAACGTGGCTTTGCCAACGCCATCATAAACCACGGGAACACCCTGCCCCTTGGTTATTTCTTTAACACGTGCCGCCACATCTTCGGTTGATGAATTGATCACATGGGCACAGCCATGATCATAAGCCGTTTGCATTTTTTCAGCAGACCCAACGGTG
>JANXRO010000294.1 GCA_025356765.1 Hyphomicrobiales bacterium
GGTGGCTTTGGGCATCAGTGGTGCGGACATGACTTTTCTCCTTTTCGAAACCAAAGTGCGGGCTTCGAGGCGCGATTGACATAACAGTGTCTGGAATACGCCCCCTATAGAGGCTATGTCATGCCTTGGCAATGGTATTGCAAAACAGACAGTTTTTTGAGGAAACACATAATGCCAACACTGACACAACGCCGCGCTGAATTTCGGGCCTTGCATCAAAAGGGCTGTTTTACATTGCCAAATCCTTGGGATGGCGGATCGGCCATTCGCTGCGCCAAGGCTGGCTTCAAAGCTGTGGCTTCAACCAGTGCTGGTGCGGCTTGGGCGCTTGGCCTTGATGATGGTGAAATGAGTGTTGAGCAAGTGCTGGATCATTTGCGCTTTTTGGTGAATGTGACGGACTTGCCCGTGAACGCCGATTTTGAGGCGGGCTTTGCTGATACGGCAGATGGCGTTGCCAAAAATGTAACGCGCTGCATCGCCACTGGAGTTGCCGGGATTTCGATTGAAGATCGCGATGGCCAGAAGTTTTATCCATTAGACATTGCGGTTCAACGCATCAAAGCCGCGCGGCAGGCGATTGATGCGTCAGGCGAAAACGTCATTCTTGTCGGCCGATGCGAGGCTTATTTGATGCCAACGTTGAATATGGATGAAGTGATCACGCGTCTTAAAGCTTATGGTGATGCAGGGGCTGATTGTCTCTATGCACCCGGTTTAAAAACCTTGGCCGAGGTTGGCAAAATTGTTCGATCTGTCAACAAACCTGTCAATGCTAACCTAACCGGAACAGGGCTTTCTGTGGCAGATATGGCATCAGTCGGCGTGCGCCGTGTCAGCGTGGGGGCGGCTTTGGCACGCGCAACTTATGGCGCATTTGATGGTTTTGTTGAGCGCCTCAAAACCCAAGGCACATTGCCCTGATTTTATTTTTGTGCGGCGATTAAAAATTCGGCATTGCCGTCGCCACCATCCATGGGCGAGGGGATGACACCCAGAACTGTCCAGCCTTTTGATGTGATGAAGGCGCTTACCTCTTCACACACGCGGGCGTGGGCTGCTTCGTCTTTCACCATGCCGCCTTTGCCAATGCCTTCGCGGCCCACTTCAAATTGCGGCTTTAGCAATGTGATTAAATTGGTACCAGATTTCACCAAATCCAGTGTTGGCATCAAGGCAATGTGCAGCGGAATAAAACTCACATCCACCACGACAAGGGACACATCTTCTGGCACTTCTTCGCTTGTTAAATCACGCGCGTTCATGCCTTCGTGCAGAATGATGCGATCATCTTCCAACACCATCTGGCCATGGCCCACTTCGATAGCGATCACTTGAATGGCACCGCGCTCAAGCAACACTTGTGTAAAGCCGCCGGTTGATGCGCCAATATCCAAGCAGCGCTGGCCTTCAACTGAAAATTTAAAATGATCAAGCGCATGGATCAATTTAATCGCAGCGCGTGAAACATAGGCTTGGGCCGCATCGGCCACACGCAATTCGGCTTCGGGATAAATGTTCTGCGATGGCTTCCTCGCAGGTTCTCCATTCACCAAAATTGTTCCGCGCAACACGGCATCACGCGCGCGGGCGCGAGAGCCATAAAGCCCACGGGCCACCAAGGCTTCATCAAGGCGAAGTTTTGTCACTCCACGTCCAACTTGGTTGTGCCCACAGGCTTGCCTTGGGGAGAAAGAACAATCTTTTCAA
Organism: Hyphomicrobiales bacterium; assembly: GCA_025356765.1. Taxonomy (GTDB): domain Bacteria; phylum Pseudomonadota; class Alphaproteobacteria; order Rhizobiales; family Aestuariivirgaceae; genus Aestuariivirga. The sequence goes on from JANXRO010000294.1 coordinate 1,711, forward strand.
TGCGGGCTTCAGCTTCGGCCAGCTTTGCTTCGCAATGTTTGCGCAAGGCTTCGCCACGTTCATAAATTTTGATGGATTCTTCCAGGTCAACTTTGCCTGATTCAAGCTTGGCCACAATTTCTTCCAATTGGGCCAAGGCTTTTTCAAAATTCAGCGATGCAATTTCAGGGGCTTCACTCATTTTCATCTTCCTCTTCTTCGTCTTCGCCCATCACTGCTGAACCATGCATTAGCGCTTGCAAATGCACGCCAACACCGCCTGCCAAGCCTTGCAGATCATAACCGCCTTCTAAAACAGATACAATTTTGCCATCACAATGGGTTTGGGCAATTTCCATCAGCTTTAATGTTATCCAGGCGAAATCTTCTTCTTCCAATTCAAGGCTGCCCAGCGGATCACGCACATGGGCATCAAAGCCTGCAGAGATAATCAACAGTTCTGGTTCAAACAAATTGAGTGCGGGCAAAATAATTTCATTCATGGCGGCTTTAAATTCAATGCCGCCATCACCGGCTTTTAGTGGCGCATTGAAAATGTTGCCAACACCGGTTTCACTGCGCGCACCAGAACCGGGGTAAAGCGGCATTTGGTGGGTGGAGCCATAAAACAAATCTTTATCAGCCCAGAAAATATCTTGCGTGCCATTGCC
>JANXRO010000295.1 GCA_025356765.1 Hyphomicrobiales bacterium
AATTTTATGACGTGGTGGTTGATGCCATTGGCAACCCCGCTGTAGTGCAAGACAGCAAGGGCAGGGCGATTTATGCCAACGCGACTTATCTGCAATTGGCTTCCGCTGCAGGCGTTTCACGCCTTGTTGGTTTTGATGTTCTTTATTCAGGTTATGCAGATTTTGTTGAGCCGGTTTATCAACTGGGCCAAGCGGCGCGCGAAGAAAAAAGTGCCAGTCGGGATTTGCGCTTGCCCGCAGGATCATCCGCACCATTTGCCTCTGTTGGTGAGGCCAAGTGGCTGCGCCTTTCCGTTTCACCGTTAAGCAAAAATGCGCGTGATGGAAAAACTCTGTGGCAGTTGATTGATATTACGGCCGACCGCGTGGCCCAAGAAAAGTCATTTTCACGATTGCAGTTTATCATCTCATATCTTGACCAAGCGCCTGTCGGATTTTTCTCCATTTTGCCGGGGGGCGCAATTGATTATTTGAATGCCACTTTGGCCGGTTGGCTTGGGATGGATTTGGGCGAAGTTCAAAGCGGCAAAATTAAACTTGCTGATTTGATTGGCGAAGACGGTGTTAAAATTTTGAATGCGATAACCCCGGCTCCCGGTTCGCACCGCATCGACACCTTCGATATGCCGCTTCGCAACAAGGCGGGGCGTGATGAATATTTCCGGCTGGTCAATCGATCTGATTTTGATGCTGATGGCAAGGCCTTGCCAGCACGATGCATGGTGACGCGAAAAAATTCAGGGTTGGGTCAAGCTGAATCCGCCAGCGAAGATATGGCGCGATTTATGGCGTCTATTCCCATTGGCATGGCTGAGATTGATGGCGATGGAAAAATATTGAATGCCAATGCGCAGTTTTTTGAACTGTCTTCAACATTGGTTCGTGGCGCGAAATTATCTGCGGCCCTGAACGACGAATCTGCGGCTGGCTTTGTGAAAGAGTTGGCAACGCTCGCTTCGCCCGGCGAACACAAGGTGTTGCGCGATTATGATCTTGCGGGGACTGAACCACGCAGCGCATTATTTACGTTCAGCAAAGCAGTGGACGCCAAATCAATTTCAGTTTTTGCAGTGGATAAAACTGAGGCCAAGCAACTTGAAGTGCAATTGGCGCAAAGCCAAAAGATGCAGGCCATTGGCGAGCTTGCATCCGGCATGGCGCATGATTTTAACAACATGCTCACCCCCATTATTGGCTTTGCAGATTTATTGCTGACAAAGATGCGACCAACTGATCCATCATTCCAAGATGTTATGAGCATTAAGCAAAATGCCAATCGCGCCGCCGGTCTGGTTCGGCATTTGTTGGCGTTTTCACGCAAGCAAACCATTCAGCCAAAAGTTTATGAGCTATCAGAAGCAATGTCGGATTTGCCGACGTTGCTCAAACGCGTTGTGGGTGACAAGATTGAAATGTCAGTCGTGCATGCGCGCGACCTATGGCCAGTGATGGTGGATATTCATCAGATGGAACATGTGTTGGTGAACCTTGCCAACAATTCACGTGATGCCATGCCCAAGGGTGGCAAGTTTGAAGTGAAAACCTATAATTTGTCTGCCGCTGAATCGCAAAATATTGGCCACCCTTTGCCGGAAGGCGACTATGTGGTTTGCCAAACGATTGACACAGGGCAGGGCATTGCCAAAGAGATTTTGGCCAAAATTTGGGACCCGTTTTTCACCACGAAAGATGTTGGAAAGGGCACCGGCCTTGGATTGTCGATGGTCTATGGGTTCGTGAAACAAACGGGCGGCTTTGTATATTGTGACAGCGTTTTGGGCAAAGGCACAACGTTTCGGATTTTCTTCCCGCGCCATATTCCTGATGTGAACGCCGTTGAAGTTTTAAAGCCCGTTGAAGTTGAAACCAAGCGGGAAGATTTTTCGGGCCGTGGTCGCATTCTTATTGTTGAAGATGAAGATTCGGTGCGCGCATTCGCATCGCGGGCTTTGTCATCTCGCGGATATACTGTGGTTGAGGCCAACAGCGGCGAAATTGCATTAGAGGTTATTGAAGAAGATGCCGATGGCTTTGAATTGATTTTATCAGATGTTGTTATGCCCGAAATGGATGGGCCAACAATGCTGCGCGAATTGCGCAAGCGGGGAAACACCACAAAATTCATTTTCATGTCGGGCTATGCTGAAGATGCGTTTGAAAAAAACCCTGATGTGCCATCGGATTTTGGATATTTGCAAAAGCCGTTTTCATTAAAGCAGCTTGTTGAAAAAGTGAAAACGGAGTTGGGATGATGCAACCACGCGACACACTTTCTGGGCTGGCGGGGAAGCTTGAAAGCGGTGCAACAACATCGCGCCACTTGGTTGAGCAATTTTTAGAAAAATTAGCGGCCAAGCCTGCCCAAGCGCAGAAATGTTTTGTGTTGGTTGATCAGGCTGGTGCCCGCGCTGCTGCTGATCTGCAAGATCAATTGCGTAAGGCTGGTAAACATGCGGGGCCTTATGCTGGCATTCCGTTTTCAGTCAAAGACTTGTTTGATATTGAAGGACAAGTGACGCGGGCTGGTTCTAGAGTTTTGTCCCAAGACAGGCCAGCACAGCAAGACGCAGTTGCAATCAGTGCCTTAAAACGCGCTGGCCTAGTTGTGGTGGGCCGCACCAACATGACAGAATTTGCCTATTCTGGCCTTGGGCTTAACCCGCATTATGAAACGCCGCTTTGCATCTATGATCAACAAACGGGGCGTGCACCCGGCGGTTCATCTGCTGGGGCTGGCGTTTCTGTGGCAGAAGGTTTCAATGTATTAAGCATTGGTACTGACACGGGCGGATCTTGCCGGATTCCGGCCGCCTATAATGGCATCGTGGGCTTCAAGCCCAGCGCTTCTCGCGTGAGCACCAAGGGAGCCTATCCGCTTTCATCGTCATTCGACTCAATCGGTCCGCTGGCTGGCACGGTTAAATGTTGCGCCATTGCCGATGGCATTATGGCCGGAGACGTTGTTAGGACGGCTTTGCCCCATCAAAGTCGGCCATTGAGAATTGGCGTTTTGCAAAACCCCTATGTGATGGGCGGACTTCAGCCAGAAGTTTCTGAAGATTTCGAGCGAGCGCTTTTCAAACTGAAAGCCAGCGGAGCGCATGTTGAAGATGTAATGCTGGATGGCCTTGACGATCTGAGTGACAATTTAAAACGCGGCGGCATTGTGGGCTTTGAAGCGTTTCAACATCACAAGTTGATGCTTGAAACTTCGGCAGCGCTGTATGATCCGCGGGTTGCTAGCCGTATTCAGGCCGCGGGCCAAATAAGGCTGGCAGAATATCACCAGATTTTAGACAATCGCCACGCTTTGATTTTCAAATTTGAAAGCATGATGGACGGGTTTGACGCCGTGGTTTGCCCCACTGTTGCGAACATTGCGCCCATGCTTTCCGAACTGGTGGCGGACGAAGACTATGCGCGGTTGAACGGGGTAGCTTTACGCAATACCTATGTGGCGAATTTTCTTGATGGTTGCAGCATTTCATTGCCCATGCATGTGGCTGGACATGCGCCAACGGGTCTGATGCTGACCAGCAAAAATGGGCAGGATGAAGCGCTTTTGACGGCAGCAGCGCATATTTTTGAGATTCTGGAACACTAGGATGTAGGCTTAGCTGACTGAAGATTCGGCTGGGAGAGTTAAACAAAATGGCTTAAGCGCACTTAACTCATTGAATCGAAAACGAAATAAAAAATTAATCGAGACTCTTGCATTTGGAACTAAAATAGAACATATTGCAAACATGAACAGAACATCTGTTCAATTTGGTTCTTGGGTTCACATAGGATAGAAGGAGTTTCACGTTATGGGGCAAGCTGTTTTGAAAGTTGTTGAGAATTCTGGAATGGATAAAAGCAAGGCATTAGAAGCCGCGTTAAGCCAAATTGAGCGGGCGTTCGGCAAGGGCTCAATTATGAAATTGGGTGCCAATCAGGCGATGGAGGTTGAAGCGATTTCAACAGGTTCATTAAGCCTTGATATTGCTCTTGGTATTGGTGGCCTGCCGAAGGGCCGTGTGATTGAAATTTATGGGCCGGAATCATCAGGTAAAACCACTTTGGCTTTGCAGACAATTGCTGAGGCCCAAAAAGTTGGCGGCATTTGCGCCTTTATTGATGCTGAACATGCTTTAGACCCGATTTACGCTCGCAAACTGGGTGTGAACATTGATGAGCTTTTGATTTCTCAACCCGATACGGGTGAGCAAGCTTTGGAAATTGCCGACACGCTGGTGCGTTCGGGTGCAGTTTCCATGTTGGTGATTGACTCGGTTGCTGCCCTTACGCCAAAGGCTGAACTTGAAGGCGAAATGGGCGACAGTTTGCCCGGTCTTCAAGCCCGCTTGATGAGCCAAGCCTTGCGCAAGTTGACGGCTTCAATTTCAAAATCCAACACCATGGTTGTGTTCATCAATCAGATCCGCATGAAAATTGGTGTGATGTTCGGCAGCCCTGAAACCACCACGGGCGGCAATGCCTTGAAATTTTATGCCTCGGTTCGTTTGGATATTCGTCGCATTGGCGCCATTAAAGATCGTGAAGAGGTTGTGGGCAATCAAACCCGCGTAAAGGTGGTTAAGAACAAGGTGGCACCTCCATTTAAAATGGTGGAATTTGACATCATGTATGGCGAAGGCATTTCCAAGGTGGGCGAACTTGTCGATCTTGGTGTGACAGCTGGCGTGGTTGAAAAGTCTGGTTCCTGGTATTCTTACAGCGGCGAACGCATTGGCCAAGGTCGTGACAATGCCAAGGCATTTTTGAAGCAAAATGTTGATATGGCCACTAAAATTGAGGCGGCAATTCGGGCCAATGCGGGTTTGATTGCTGCCAAGATTACGCATGGCTCTGCCAAAGACGATGATGACGATGGTGAGGCTTGATTTCATAAAAATTAACCCCATCTCTGAATGAGTGGAATTTCCCCCATTCCCGGTTTTCAACCCCAGTTGGGTTGAACCTCGGTAGGTTTGCCCCACAGCCTGCTGGCCCAGCCCCTGAAGCCCTGATACAAATGGGCGGCAGGGGCTTTTTTGTTGACCCTTAATTGTAGGCATTTGCGTTTCGCATAAATTCTGGACGTTTGTGCATTTGCGCCTTATGAGTGCGCCCATCTTTCAACCTTCTTGTTTCGGATGACACAATGACTGGCCTTGCACAAATTCGTTCAACATTTTTGGATTATTTTAAAAACCAAGGCCACGAAATTGTTGCCTCGTCGCCGCTGGTTCCGCGCAATGATCCCACTTTGATGTTCGCCAATTCTGGCATGGTGCAATTTAAAAACGTATTCACGGGTGCGGAAAAACGTTCCTACACCCGCGCCACCACTGCACAAAAATGCGTGCGTGCGGGCGGCAAGCACAATGATTTGGACAATGTTGGCTATACAGCGCGGCATCATACGTTTTTTGAAATGCTTGGCAATTTTTCATTTGGCGATTATTTTAAACCCCAAGCCATTGAATGGGCTTGGAACCTGATCACCAAAGAATATGGTTTGGATAAAAATCGGCTTTCTGTGACGGTTTACCACGAAGACAATGAAGCCTTTGATTTGTGGAAGAGAATTGCTGGCCTGCCGGAAAGTCGCATTATACGCATTCCAACGGCCGATAACTTTTGGGCCATGGGCGATACAGGGCCTTGTGGCCCGTGCTCAGAAATTTTCTTTGATCATGGTGACAAGATTTGGGGCGGCCCTCCGGGTTCGGCTGAACAGGACGGCGATCGTTTTATCGAGATCTGGAACTTGGTGTTCATGCAATATGAGCAGCTAAGCAAAGACCTTCGCGTTAGCCTGCCCAAGCCCTCCATCGACACTGGCATGGGGCTTGAGCGGATTTCAGCGGTGCTTCAAGGCACGCATGATAATTATGAAACGGATTTGTTCCGTTCGCTCATTGCCAATATTGTCGACCACACGGGCGTTCCGGCCACGGGTGATGCCAAGGCTTCGAACCGCGTGATTGCTGATCATTTGCGCGCTACTTCATTTTTAATTGCCGATGGTGTGTTGCCCTCGAACGAAGGTCGCGGCTACGTGTTGCGCCGCATTATGCGCCGCGCCATGCGCCATGCCGAATTGTTGGGTGTAAAAGAACCCTTGATGTGGAAACTGGTTCCGGCCTTGGTGCGCGAAATGGGTTCAGCCTATTCGGAATTGGTGCGCGGCCAAGCCATGATTACGGAAACTTTAAAGCTTGAAGAAACCCGCTTTCGCAACACCTTGCAGCGTGGACTTAAACTGCTGGATGAAGAATCAAACGGCCTCAACAAAGGCGACACGTTCTCAGGTGAAACTGCCTTCAAACTTTATGACACCTTTGGTTTTCCGCTTGATTTGACGCAAGACGCATTGCGCGCGCGCGGCATTGGGGTGGATGGCGAAGCTTTTGCGAAATCGATGGCCAAACAAAAAGCTGATGCCCGGGCCGCTTGGAAAGGTTCTGGCGAAGCCAAAACCGACACCGTGTGGTTTGAAATTCGTGAACGCGTGGGCGGCACCGAGTTTTTGGGCTATGACACCGAAACCGCTGAGGGCGAAGTGATGGCCTTGGCCAGCGATGGCAAAGACGTGACAGTTCTGCATGAAGGCCAAAGCGGCGCCATCATCGTCAACCAAACGCCATTTTATGGCGAAAGCGGCGGGCAATCTGGCGACCAAGGTATTATTCGCCGCGCTGATGGCGCGGTGTTCCGTGTGACTGAAACACAAAAGCGCTTGGCCGATGTGTTTGTACATGTGGGCGTGGTGGAAAAAGGCACGTTTCGCGTGGGCGAGGCGGTTGAGCTAGAAGTTGACCATGCGCGGCGGTTTGGCAATCGTTCACATCATTCGGCAACGCATTTGTTGCATGAAGCGTTGCGCCGCGTGTTGGGCGAGCATGTGGCCCAAAAGGGCTCGCTGGTTGAGCCTGGCCGATTGCGGTTTGACTTTTCACACGGCAAGGGCATGAGCCAAGATGAAATTGCCAAGGCCGAAGCCATTGCCAATGAAGTGGTTTTGCAAAACGACCCCGTGGCAACACGCTTGCTTTCGGTTGATGCGGCTATTGCCGAAGGGGCCATGGCGCTGTTTGGCGAAAAATATGGCGATGAAGTGCGTGTGGTTTCGATGGGCCGCAACAAGGCGGGTGAAAAGCGCCCGATTTATTCGCTGGAACTTTGTGGCGGCACACATGTGGCGCGAACCGGCGATATTGGGCTTATTAAAATTGTGGGTGAAAGCGCTTCATCGGCTGGTGTGCGCCGTTTGGAAGCCTTGGCCGGCGATGCAGCGCGGGCTTATTTGGTGGAACAAGACAGGCGCGTTTTGGCTGCCGCGGCGGCTTTGAAAACGGCACCTGCGGATTTGCTTTCACGCATTGATAGTTTGCTGGATGAAAAAAAGCGGCTGGAGCGCGAGCTTGCTGACGCAAAGCGCCAATTGGCCATTGGCGGCGGCAAGGGAAAAGCCCAAGACGAGATTGAAACCGTGAACGGCATTAAGTTTATTGGACGCGCACTTCACGGAGTTGCCGCGCAAGATTTAAAGGCCATGGCCGATGAAGGCAAGAAAACCTTGGGCAGTGGCATTGTGGTTTTGGTTTCCCAATCCGAAGATGGCAAGGGAGCCGTGGTTGCTGGCGTGACCAATGACTTGGTTGGTAGATTTAATGCGGTTGATTTGGTCAAAGCCGCAGCAATTGCCATGGGCGGCAAAGGCGGCGGCGGCAGGCCAGATATGGCGCAAGCCGGCGGGCCGGATGGCGTGAACGCACAAGCGGCATTAGGCGCAGTGCGTGTTTTAATTTAGCCCGACAACACGTATAGATTGATAAATCTGTTCCAATTCAACTCGAATTATTAGGTCGTTCTTTACCATTCCTCGACAATAATACCTTTGGAAAACTGTGAGACTTCGGGGGTGGAGGTTAAGCGGTGGTGTGTTGCGGTGGCCGATTGGGAGGCGACCATGTTATCCGAGGTATTGAATGGTTCAAATGTTGGCATCGCACGCGGCTGGTTATCGGCTTCTGCGTGTTATTGCTCTTTTGTTGATCCCGATTGCATATCTTGGGTTTGAGTTGGGCGCAGACACTTGGCATGAAAGCAAACTTGCCCAAGCCAATCGCGATGGCAATACTTTGGTTGGTCTTATTATTCCGATGATGGTTGACATAGCATCAGGCTGGAGCGTTTCTGACAAAAGCCACGGGGTGTTGTTGCAAGGCCCCGCTTTGGCGGCAAGTGCTGGTGTTGTCGATGAATTTAACCAGTTGGAACTGGTATTAGGCAGATCCAACCCAGACAAGGCATCTATTATGCAGGCCGCTTCGACGGTGATGTCGGCAGTGGGCACGGCCTCTGGTTTAAATGAGACTGGCAATCGCGAAGCCAATGCTTTGGTGGCGGCCAGCACGCAAATTATGCCAGAAATGCTGGCCAATTTTGTCAGGCTTAATCGACAGGTTGAGAATGCCGCAGGTGATGCACAAAATTTGGATATGAAATTCAACAGCCTGATTTTCAGCTCTGGCTATCTTGATGCCACTGCGCGCGAATTTGCAGATGGTGTTGCCGAAGCGCGCAGCCACAGCGATGATCCATCAGCCTATGGCGGCATTGCGCAAAAGGCATCGGCTTTGGTGTTTGATTCCTCTCATCTTAAATCGCTGCTTTTTTCACAAGATCACACTCGGGCAGAGATGGTGCGGGCGTTGCATTCGGGCGTTTTGAAATCAACGCAATCTTGGAGCGTTGCGCTGAGTTCTATTTGGTCGGGCATTGATCGGCGTTTGGTTTCCATCGCCAACGACAGACATTCAAAATTGATGACGTGGACCTATCGTACATTGGCCATTTCGTTGGGTGCCATTGTGTTGGGGGCAGGCACTGCTGTTTCAATGTTCCGTTCCACGCTGCGTCAACTTGATGATATGGAAATTGCCCGCAAAGACGCCAATACCGCGCGTGATGAAGCCGAACAATCAGCCAAGGACTTAGTTGGGTTGAATGAGGAAATGGCCAAAATTAACGACGATATGGCTTTGAATATGAAGATGTTGCGATCAGCCCAAGACCAATTGGTGAAGAAGGGCCGTATGGAACAAATGGGGCAGTTGACCGCCACCATTGCACATGAACTGCGCAACCCTTTGGGTGCTGTGCGTACATCGGCCTTTTTGTTGGAACGCAAAACCCGTGGCAAAGACCTTGGGCTTGAAGGGCAATTGCAGCGCATCAACAACGGCATCACCCGCTGTGACGACATTATCACACAGCTTTTAGATTTTTCGCGCAGCAAGCAAGTGGTTACGACAGCGGAAGATTTTGATCGCTGGTTGGAAAATGTTGTGGCCGAAGAGGCGTCAAAATTGCCTGCCGCAGTTTCAATTTCGTGCATGCTGGGCCTTGACCATTTGTCCATTCCGTTTGACGCATCACGCATGCACAGGGCTGTTACCAATCTTCTTTTTAATGCCAGTGAAGCCATGGTGGGCAAAGGCGAAGACCCTTCAAGGTTTGTCGTTGCGCATCCTGAAATTACGGTGACCACACATATCGATGGCGACAATGTTGTTTTGTCGGTCAGTGACAATGGCCCCGGCATTACGCCGGAAAATTTGGCGCGTATTCGAGAACCGCTTTTCACCACCAAAAGCTTTGGAACTGGACTTGGACTGCCTGCGGTCGAACAAATTGTGGCGCAGCACGGTGGCATTCTTAAAATTGAATCTGTTGTGGGGCATGGCGCACGCTTTGCCGTCTATTTGCCACTTCAGGTGCAAAAGGACGTTGCAGCATGATGTATATTATTTGGTTGGGGAGCCATTGAAATGTCGGCCATTGAAAATATAACACCGAATTTGACAACAGATTTTCTGTTGCAAATTCTCGATAGCTTACCAACGCCGATTTATGCAAAAGATGCGCAAGCGCGATTTGTATATTCAAATCGCAGGCACAATGAATTGGTTGGCAAGCAATTATCAGAATTATTGGGAAAATCTGATTTCGATTTCTATGATCCTTCCGTTGCGGATGGCTTTTGGGCCATCGATAAAAATGTGCTTGAAACAGGCAATATTTGCGCGGTTGAAGAAAGTGCCTCTTTCAACCAAGGGCCAGTCAAACCTGTTCTCACCCGCAAAGCGCGTTTAACGCGACCAGATGGTGAAATTTTCTTAGTGGGTATGAATTTTGATCTGACCGACTTGAAAAAGCGTGAAGAACAATATCGGGCGCTGGCTGAAACTGTGCCAGTTGGTGTTATTCAGATCGAAGAAGACGGTGGTGTGAGCTTTGCCAACCCTTTGCTTCTGGCATATTTTCAAAAAACTCATGATCAACTTGATCTGACGGCCATTTCGCAAGCCATCGGCATGCCTGAAAACTTTCCGGGCCATGCTGCCAGATTTGAATGTTCTTTGGTTGATCACGATAAAAACGAGCGGCGCGTTCTGGTGATCAGTTCTGGCTGGTTGATGCTTTCAAAGGGCAAGAACCGGTCTGCTATTGTGAGCATTGTCGACATCACAGAAAATGCTGAACTGAAGCGCATCAACGAAGAAATTTTGCGTTTGAACCGTGAATTGGCGGGCAGCATGCAAATGTTAAAAGATGCACAGGACGCGCTGGTGAAAAAAGGCCGCATGGAACAGATGGGCCAATTGACGGCAACCATTGCCCATGAATTGCGTAACCCCTTGGGTGCTGTTCGCACATCAGTGTTTTTGTTGGAACGCAAAGTGAAAGACAAAGGCTTGGGCGTTGAAAGCCAATTGCAACGCATCAACAATGGCGTGACGCGATGTGACTCTATCATTACCCAGCTTTTGGATTTTTCGCGCACCAAACAACTTGTGTGTCAACCAGAAGATCTTGATCATTGGCTTGCCAAGCTTGTTGAGGAAGAGTCTAAAAATCTTGCAAGCTGCATTTCGATTGATTGTTATCTGGGCCTTGATTCACGCATGATTGCGTTTGACCCGGCAAGATTGCAACGCGCTATTTGCAATTTAATTTCAAACTCTGTCGAAGCTATGGTGGGCAATGGCAACGTGCCACTTGATGGAGCCCATGCCGCACCACAAATTAAAATTTCAACGAGAACGGCGGGTGACTTTGTTGAAATTGAAGTGTTGGACAACGGGCCTGGCATTTCGTCAGAAAATATCGAGAAAATTCGTGAGCCGTTGTTTACCACGAAAAGTTTTGGAACGGGTCTTGGGATTCCGGCCATTGAACAGATTGCCGTTCAACACGGCGGCGAATTGGTAATATCTTCAACACCGGGCCAGGGCGCAAGTTTCACCTTGCGTCTGCCAACGGTGGGTGCAAACGCGATGGAGGCTGCATGATGCGAAGCTTAGACATTTTGGTCGTTGATGATGATCGCGACAATGCCAATTCGTTAGGTGAACTGTTCGAAATGGACGGCCACCGCGTTGAAGTGGTCTATACGGGCCGCGAAGCAATTTTTGCTTATTTGAAGAACGACTTTGATGTGGCCTTTGTTGACGTGATCATGCCTGGCATGAACGGCGTTGAAAGCTTTATGGAGATTCGCAAACTGCGGCCCCATGCCAATGTTTATATGATGTCTGGTTACAGTGTTGAAGAACTTTTGAAACAGGCCATGGCACAGGGCGCGTTGGGCATTCTACAAAAACCCGCTGACCCTGAAACCTTGATCAAGATGGTGAAGGATGTTGGTGAAAATGGTTTGATTGTTGCCCAAGGTGTTGGATCGCAATTTGCGGCGGAAATATCCAGCCATGCCCAAGGTCATGGAACTCAGTGTCATGTGGTGAACCAGGCGCATTCCTCACTCGGCGCATCAAAGCAAGGCGAAATGGTTGTGTTGGATATGAACTGCGCTTTGATTGACAGCATGGGTTATTATAACAATTTGCGAAAGGCCGGCGATATGCCGCCTACAATTATTTTGGCGCCGCAGGCTGTGGTTCCATCGGGCCGCGAAACTTTGCGCGATCTAAAATTAACCGGAATTCTGAACAAGCCCTTTGATCCGGAATATCTAATCTCACAATTACACGTTTTAGCATCTTAAATTTGGAGTGAATAATGGCCCGTAACTTGAATATTCTTGTTGTCGACGACGATACCGAAAATGCAGACTCTCTGGCAGAACTTTTTGCCGCAGACAATCATCGGGTGATTGTTGCCTACAATGGCCAGCAGGCAATTGATGCTTATGCGTCGCAAGATTTTGATGTGAGCTTTTTTGATGTGATGATGCCGGTTAAAAATGGTGTCGAAAGCTTTTTGGAAATCAGGGTTAAACACCCAGATGCAAAAGTTTATTTTATGACAGGCTATTCTGAAAGTGAATTGCTGGACCAAGCCCGCGGCGGCGGCGCCATGGGGGTTTTTGGCAAGCCTACTGATCCTTCAGCTTTGCTCGACATTGTTGAAAAACAGGCGGCCTGATCGCTAACCCTAAACGCGACTTTGTAATAAAAAAATGCCCGCGAAAGCGGGCATTTGTATTTTTGAGGCAAAGGTGATTATGCCATAACCAGTTTCAAGTTTGTGTCTACGGCATCGATAAAGCCTTCCGTTGTCAGCCATTTTTGCTCGGGGCCAACCAGCACGGCCAGATCTTTCGTCATCTTACCTTGTTCGATTGTGGCAACCGTTACTTTTTCAAGTGAGTCAGCGAAGTTTGCCAAGGCTTGGTTGCCATCAAGCTTTGCCCGGTGCTTTAAGCCACCTGTCCAAGCATAGATGCTTGCGGTGGAATTGGTTGATGTGGGCTTGCCTTGTTGGTGCAGGCGATAATGGCGGGTTACAGTGCCGTGGGCGGCTTCAGCCTCAACAGTTTTTCCATCTGGCGTTAGCAACACTGATGTCATCAAGCCCAATGAACCATAGCCTTGAGCAACCAAATCGGATTGCACATCGCCATCATAGTTTTTGCAAGCCCAGATGTAGCCGCCTGTCCATTTCATGGCGCTCGCTACCATGTCGTCGATCAAGCGGTGTTCATAGGTTATGCCAGCCTTTTCATAGTCGGCCTTGAATTCGGTTTCATAGACAGCTTGGAAAATGTCTTTGAAGCGGCCGTCATAAACTTTCAGGATGGTGTTTTTGCTGGAGAAATAAACCGGCAGCTTGCGCTGCAAGCCATAGTTCAATGAGGCGCGCGCAAATTCGGTGATTGAGTCTTCCAAATTATACATGGCCAATGCCACGCCCGCACTTGGCGCTTTGAACACTTCGCGTTCGATCACTTTGCCATCTTCGCCAACGAATTTCATTGTCAACGTTCCCTTACCGGGGAAGGTGAAATCTGTGGCGCGATATTGATCGCCGTAAGCGTGGCGACCAATGATGATGGGCTGGGTCCAACCCGGCACAAGGCGCGGCACGTTTTGGCAGATGATGGGTTCACGGAAAATAACGCCGCCCAAAATGTTGCGGATGGTGCCGTTGGGCGATTTCCACATTTCTTTCAGGTTGAATTCTTTCACCCGCGCTGCATCTGGCGTGATGGTGGCGCATTTTACGCCGACACCATATTGCCTGATTGCGTTTGCGGCATCCACTGTCACTTGATCATTGGTGGCATCACGATGTTCCATGCCAAGATCATAGTATTTCAAATCGATATCCAGATAAGGCAAGATCAATTTTGTTTTGATCAAATCCCAAATAATGCGCGTCATCTCATCGCCATCAAGTTCAACAACGGGGTTTGCGACTTTGATTTTATTCATTTGGGCTGCCTTTTACTTGCGGTTGTAGTGAGGCCTATAGCAGGGCGTTTAATGCACTGCAATTCTGATGGGTTTGCGCCGATGAAAAAATGTCCATGTTGGTTTTGGCGCTTGTCAGAGGTGCTGTGGTCACATAGTTGAACGTCAGGCGATCTGGAGTGGGACCATGGCTGAACAACGCAATGACGATGAAAAATTGCACGATGAGAAAATTGGCAATCGAAATGTTGTTTCGGCTTTTTTTGCAAAGTTAGGGCCGGGGCTGATTACGGGAGCTGCTGATGATGACCCATCTGGCATCGCCACCTATTCAATCGCCGGTGCGCAATTTGGCACGCAATTGCTTTGGACGGCGTGGTTCACTTGGCCGTTGATGGCCTTTGTGCAAATGATGTGTGCGCGCATTGGTATGGTGACAGGAATGGGCCTTGCCGGCGCGCTGAGTTATAAATTTCCAAAACCGGTGATGATGGTGGTTTGTGTGTGTTTACTGATTGCCAACACCATTAATGTGGGTTCAGACCTTGCTGGCATGGCTGATGCTGCCGAACTTTTGAGTGGTGTAAGCTCTCACATATTTGTTGTTTTGCTGGGTGTTGGAATTGGCTGGGCTATTATTCGTTTTCGCTATCACCAAATTGCGCAGGTGTTGAAATGGCTGGCGATGGTTTTGGGCGCCTATATCATTGCGGGCTTTTTAATTAAGCCAGATTGGGCAGCCGTTTTTGGAAGCTTCACAAGAGTTTCTATTCCACGCAGCGGCGGCATGGCGATGATTGTTGCAATCTTTGGCACCACAATCAGCCCCTATTTATTTTTCTGGCAGGCCGCACAAGAAGTGGAAGAAGAACGAGCCAAGGGCCGGCGCATGTTGAAAAGTCGGCAAGGAGCCACTAGCAAAGAAATTGAAGATCGAATCATTGATGTGAGCGTGGGCACGTTCTTTTCAAATTTGGTTATGTTCTTTGTCATTTTGTGTACGGCCTTAACATTGAATGCCCATGGCATTACGCAGGTTTCATCATCACGCGATGTGGCCCAAGCGTTGCGACCTTTGGCAGGAAACGCAGCGATGTTGCTTTATACCCTTGGCATCATTGGTGTTGGTCTTCTTGCTATTCCAACCTTAACCGGATCAGCGGCCTATGCCTTTTCTGAAACATTTCGCTGGCGCAGCGGCCTTGATGAAAAATGGTGGCAGGCGCGGGCGTTTTATGGCGTTATGGTGCTTTCCACAGCGGTGGGCATTGCCATGGATTTTATCGGCATCAACCCGGTTTCGGCATTGTATTGGACTGCGGTTATCAATGGAATTTTGGCACCATTTTTGTTGGTGGGCGTTTTGTTGGTGGCGCGCGATAACAAGATTATGTTGGGCCAGCCCAGTTCACGCTTCAGCCAAGCTGTTGTGGGTTTTACAATTGTCGTGATGTTTGCCGCTGCCATTGGCGTTTTTGTTTTTTGACAGCGCTCAACATTCATGGCAGGGCAGGGCGATGACCCGCAACACTCCTTCGACGAATGCCTTTCATTATCCGGCCTATGTTAAGTATTTCATCAGCAGGGTTGGCCACAGCTTTGCATTGCAAATTGTTTCAACCGCAATTGGTTGGCAAGTTTATGCCATTACACATCAGGCGATTTATTTAGCCTATGTGGGTTTGGCAGTGTTCCTGCCGGTTTTATTATTGGTATTTCCATCAGGCTATGTGGCCGATCATTATAACAGGCGTTGGGTTTCTGTTGCTTGTTTTGCATTGGAAGCGGCTTCGGCATTAGGGCTTGTGATATTTTCAATGGGTACGCAGGCGCAAGTTTGGCCGGTGTTTGTTTATCTTTCATTGCTGGGCGTGGCCTCGGCATTTGGCAATCCGGCTGCGTCTGCCATTGTGCCTAATCTTTTATCGAAAGAGGCGTTGCCCCATGGCATTTCACTCAATTCGATTGCGTGGCAAACATCTTCGATTACAGGCCCTGTGATTGGCGGCCTGCTTTATGGGCTTGGCGCGGTGGTGCCTTATGCCCTTTCAATGGTGTTGCTGGGCGTGGGTGTCATTGCCCTGATTTCCATGGGCCATGTTGACCAACACAAAAATGAACAAAGCGAAGGCGGGCTTTCCACGATGTTGGCTGGCTTCTCGTTTATATTGAGCGAGCCCATTGTGCTTGGTGCCATATCGCTTGATTTGTTTGCGGTGCTGCTTGGCGGCGCTGTGGCCCTGATGCCAATTTATGCCAGCGACATTTTGCATTTGGATTCTGTGGGCCTTGGTCTTTTGCGATCTGCCCCTGGCGTTGGTGCAATTGTCGTTGGGCTTTGGCTTTCAAAATTTGGCATTAAAGACCATGTCGGCAAGATTTTGTTCGTGGCCGTTGGGCTTTCAGGTTTGGTTATTGTGGTGTTTGGCTATTCCATCTGGCCATGGCTGTCGATTGTGGCACTGATGCTTTATGGCGCGTTTGATATGATCAGCGTGTATTTGCGTGAAACATTGATGCAGTTGTGGATCCCCGATGCTGTGCGTGGCCGCGTAAACGCCGTGAACAATGTTTTCATTGGTGCTTCCAATCAATTGGGTGAAGCGCGTGCGGGCTTTGTGGCAGCTGCCATTGGGGCTGTGCCTGCCGTGGTGATCGGCGGGGTAGGCACGATGATTGTGGCGGGCGCATGGAGTTATATGTTCCCCAAGCTTCGCGATGCACGAAAGCTTACGGGCGCGTCTTAACTGCCACGAGCTTTGGCGCAGAGATAAGTCGCGTTGCCACCACAATTGCTATTAGCGTTCCCACATAGGCCACAAGTTGCAACAGGGTGGGCTGATCTGCATAGCCAACCATCGTATGCAGCACGCGGCCGAAAATGCTTTTTTCTGACAGCATTGATGATGTATCCCACACCGTGTTGCTCATTACTTCCACAACTCCAGCCTTTTCAAAGAACGCAGCAGATTGTGCTGCCATGCCTGCGGCAAGCAGGGTGATAAGCCAGCTTGTTACCTTGAAAATATAACGCGTAGGAATGCTGAGAAGGCCTAAATAGGTGAGCGCTGAAACCACTGCACCAAGCGCCAGGCCTGTAAAAGCACCAATGACGATGGAGTTCACCGTGCCGCCATCGCTGATTAAAACACCATAGAGAAACAAAACAACTTCCGAACCTTCACGCAGAACGGCTGTGCCAACAACGATGGCCAAAGCGGCCAATGTTCTGCGACCTTCACGCACTTCGTTGCCGGCCTGTTTAAGTTCGCCTGCCATTTCGCGGCCGTGCAATGCCATCCAGATATTGTGCCAAGCCAGCATGACAACGGCCACAGCCAAAATGAGGGCATTGAAAATTTCTTGGCCAAAGCCATTAAAAAACGCGGCGATGGATCCCGTGAAAGCAGCAACGACGCAACTTCCTATGATGCCGCCCAAAACACCAATGCCCACCCACAGGCGACTATCCGCCACCGTGCGGGTTGCGGCCAAAACGATGCCGATGATGAGGCCCGCCTCAATCACTTCGCGAAATACAATTATCAGTGCGCCGATCATGTTTTGTCCTTTATTCGACGATCACATAGCCTTTGGCAATGTCTTCTTGGTATTCATCAACGAACAGATATTTGCCGGGCTTCATTGCGCCAACGCGGGCCACGATGGTGGAATTGGCGGCAGCAACTTTTTCAATCTTCAAATCTTTGGCTTCAAGTTCTGCTGCGGCGGCATTCGCATTGGTCATCTTAATAATGAAAGGCTTGCCTGCGGGCACCTTAATTTCGGGATGATCAAAAGCAGCACCTTTCAGGGTTACTTCATAAGTCACAAGATCATCGCCATAGGCGGCGGTGGATGTGAGCAGGGCTGCAAGTATGATGGCGTAGCGCATTAACTTCTCCTGTTGGATTATTACCGACTAAAACACTCGGGTAATTTA
>JANXRO010000095.1 GCA_025356765.1 Hyphomicrobiales bacterium
TCATTGGCATAATCAAGGTTCACTTGAACTGTGCAGGTGCGAAACATCATGTCGCGCCCCATGGTGCCAACCTTGTCCATATAAGGCGCCATAATTTTATAGCGGCCCTTGGGCATCACCGGCGTTTCGGCGCGCGTCCACACGGGGCTGGCACCGAGGCCCAAAAAGCCAATGCCCAACTCATCGCCGATAATTTTAACTTGGCGCAGATGTTCGGTGATCTCGCCACACGTGTCGTTGACGGTGTTCAAAGGTGCGCCCGAAAGTTCAAACTGGCCGCCGGGTTCCAGCGAAATATTGGCCATGGAATGCGGATCTGCCAAGGCGATAATATGCTCACCTTCATAAACGCCATTCCAGCCAAAACGATCGCGCATGCCTTCCAGCAACGCTTTGATGGAGCGTTGCCCCTCATAAGGCACCGGGTGCAATGTATCCTTTAAAAACGGAAACTTTTCATGCTCGGTTCCCATGCGCCATTCGTCCTTGGGTTTGAAACCTTCGGAAAAATAATCCACCATTTGCGCTTTGTTTTCGATCAGCGCTTTTCCGGCTTGTGTTTCAGGCGTTGGTCCGCTCAATTTTTTAAATCCTTTTGAAGCCTTGATCTAGGCATTCAAGATCACAGCGGCAAGTCAATTTACGTAACTTTGTCGTTTACGGTTTATTCCAATCACCCAAAACAGCTTGTGCCAAAGCCAAAATGGCAACTGCGGCCGTGTCTGCGCGCATGATGCGCGGGCCTAAACTTAAGGCTGTAACATAGGGCAATGCTTTCAACATGCTGCGTTCTTCAATGGTAAAGCCACCTTCTGGCCCCACCAAAATGGCAGCGGGCAACGATAACGCTTGAAGGGCCTCGATGGGGTCAGAACGCTGTGCAACCTCATCACAATAAATCAGCGCGCGGCCATTGTCCCATGTGCGAATAACTTGGTTTAAAGTTTGCGGTTCTAAAACTTCAGGTACATAAACCAAGTTGCATTGTTCGGCAGCTTCCACAACATTGGCCCGCATGCGATCAAGGTTCACACGCTCGGCAATGGTGCGTGCGGTGATCACCGGACGCAAGCGCTTGGCCCCCAGTTCCACAGCTTTTTGCACCAGATAGTCTAACCGCGTGTGTTTCAATGGCGCAAACACATAATCAATATCGGGTGGCGGCTTGGCATGACTGCGCAAAGTTTCACAGCGCAAAATAACCGCGCGTTTTAAAACCTGCGCCACATGAGCCAGAAACTCACCTTCACGACCATTAAAAATGTGAACTGGGTCGCCCGCAGCAATGCGCAAAACGCTTGCCAAATAATGGCTCTGTTCGCCCGAAAGGGTAACTTCCGCACCTGCTTCAAGGTGCTGATCAACGAATAATCTTGCAGTGGTTTTTGCCATGCAACCTGTGTATCACGGCGCCTATGAGCCAGACCAGCCCAACCTCCATTAAAGATGCTGTAAAAAACAGTTGGATCGTTGCACTGCCGCCACCTTTTCTGCCCTATGCACAATTGATGCGACTTGATCGGCCAATCGGCTGGTGGCTTTTGTTATTGCCATGCTGGTGGTCGCTGGCGCTGGCCCAAATTGCCAAAGGCGGCGGTTGGCCGAACTTTTATTTTGCTGTGTTGTTTCTGATCGGTGCCATCGTCATGCGCGGCGCTGGTTGCGTGTTGAACGATCTGGCAGATCGCAACATTGATGCCAAGGTTGAACGCACCAGAACAAGGCCCCTGCCTTCTGGCCGCATCAGTACCAAGGGTGCCATCATATTTTTCTGTGTTTTGATGCTGACGGGCCTTGGCGTTCTTGTGCAGTTCAATGCCCTCACCATAAAAACTGCAATCGCTTCACTGGCCATTGTGGCCGTCTATCCGTTCATGAAGCGCATCACATCCTGGCCGCAATTTGTTTTGGGGCTTGCTTTCAATTGGGGTGCCATTGTGGGGTGGACAGCCATCACAGGCCAGATCAGTCTACCCTGCCTAACGCTATATGCGGGCGGCATTTTATGGACATTGGCTTATGACACAATCTATGCCCACCAAGACAAAGAAGACGACGCCATTGTGGGCGTTAAATCAACCGCCTTGCTTTTTGGAAAAGCCACGGCCTATTGGCTGGCGTTTTTCTTTGCGGCAAGCTTGGCGGCGATTGACATATCGCTTTGGCTTGTATCCGCGCCACTTATTGCCCATATCGGCGTGGCAGCAGCGGCATTCCATGCCGCATGGCAAATCTCGCGTTTTGATGACACAAATGCCACTGTCTGCCTTCAGCTTTTCCGCGCCAACCGGAATTTTGGAGTGATTATTTTGTTTGGCATGCTTTTAGGGTGCCTGATCTGATGAACAAAGAATTGCTCGACATTGCCCAAGACATCGTCGCCCGTGCGTTAAAACATGGGGCCACCGCTGCTGATGCTATGGTTTATGAGCGTCGTGATTCTTCAATCTCAATCCGCCAAGGCGTTGTTGAAGAATTGGAACAATCAGAGGCGCGCGAAATTGGATTGCGCGTATTTGCTGGCCAATCATCCGCCATCATCGCAGGCAGCGTATTGACCCCTGAAGCACGAACCAGATTGGCCGAACGCGCCATGGCCATGGCAAAGCTTGCCCCGCCAGATCCTTATTTGGGCATTGCCTCAGCTGACCAATTGGCAACACAAGAGCTTGATCTTGATCTGGTGTCAAAAACTTTTCCAACAGCAGCGGAATTAAAACATTTGGCCGAAGAAACTGAAAGCTTGGCCCTTGGTGTGGCTGGCATCACCCGCAGCAATGGCGCGGGCGCATCATCGTCATCAAGCGATGTTGCCTTGGCCTCATCCAACGGCTTTGCAAAATCTTACAGGCGAACCGGATTTGGCTTCAGTGTTTCGGTGATTGCTGGTGAAGGCACGAACATGGTGCGCGATTATGACGGCACCTCCGCCAATCATTTTGAAGATTTAGACAAGCCTGAAAAAATTGCAGCCTCAGCGGCTGATCGTGCCGTCAAACGCATGAACCCGCAAAAGCTTCCATCCCAATCCGTTCCGGTAATTTTTGACAGACGCGTGGCGTCAAGCCTGATTGGGCATCTATCCGGCGCCATCAATGGCAGCTCGATCGCGCGCGGCGTTAGTTTTCTGAAAGATAAATTGGGCCAGCAAGTTTTTACACCCAATATCACCATCGTTGATGATCCACATCGTTTGCGCGGTTTTTCCTCGCGCAGTTTTGATAGCGAAGGCCTTGCCACCAGCCGCCGCAATTTTATTGATAAGGGCACCCTTACAAGTTGGGTGTTGGATTTGCGTTCAGCCCACCAATTGAATTTGCAACCCACGGGCAATGGTTCACGAGGGCTTGCTTCCCAACCAAGCCCCGCCACATCCAACATGCACATGGAACCGGGTGAACAATCACCTGAAGATTTGATCAAAGCCATGAACAAGGGCCTGTTGATTACCGAATTCATCGGATCAAGCATTAACCCCGCCACGGGCGATTATAGCCGCGGCGTTTCTGGTTTCTGGATTGAAAATGGTGAAATCAAATTTCCTGTCAGCGAAATTACGGTTGCAGGAAATTTGAAAGATATGTTTATGAATTTAACGCCTGCCAATGATCTGATATTCAAATCTTCCACCAACGCCCCATCTTGCCTTGTTGAGGGAATGACCATTGCCGGCATCTAAAATTTCTACGACGTTGAAAGCCGACGCTGATCTTCTGTTCACCGCTGTGCGTGCAGCAGGAGAAATGGCGCTTAAGCTTTCCAATCCAAACATAAAGCGCTGGAATAAGCCCGATGGTTCCACCGTGACGGAAGCAGATTTGGAGATTGACGCATTTCTCAAAGCGCAACTTCTCGCACAGCGTCCAACCTATGGCTGGCTTTCAGAAGAAACGCCTGACAATCAGAAGCGTCTTGCCAACCCGAAGCTGTGGATTGTTGATCCCATTGATGGCACCAATTCATTCGTGAACGGCACGGATGGTTGGTGCATTGGCGCGGCATTAATCGAAGATGGAAGGCCTATTCTTTCAGCGCTTTTTCGACCCGCAGTGGCTGAATTTTTTTGGGCCGCAAAAGGTGCGGGCGCTTATTGCAACGATGAACCCTTGTTTCCACGCGATGATGCTTCCCTTGATGGTGCTGAACTTCTGGGCACAGGCAAGGCCGCAAAATGCTTGGTGCCCTTTGGTGTGAAAGGCCTTATTGCCCCGCAAATTCCTTTGCTGCTTCGCTTGGCCTATGTTGCCGCGGGCCGCGCCGACATCGCATTGTCATTTGGCAATAAGAATGATTGGGATTTGGCGGCCGGTGATTTGTTGATGCAAGAATCAGGTGCAGTTTTGACCGACGTGGACGGCAAGCAAATGATTTATAATACGCTCCAACCTTGGCAAAACGGTTTGCTGGCCGCAGGCGCACAAAGACACGCAACAACCATGAGGCAATTGAAAACATTATGAGCACAGAACCAAAGGAACAACTTCTTCATCTCGTTTTTGGTGGGGAACTCAGCGATGTTTCAAAAGTAACATTCAAAGATTTGGCAAAGCTTGAGGTTGTTGGCTTCTATCCCAATTATGCCACAGCCCACCAAGCGTGGCAGGGCAAGGCCCGCGAAACGATTGATAATGCGCAAATGCGCTATTTCATCGTGCATATGCACAGATTGCTCGATCCAGCACAGACTGTCTAAATCTTGCCCGCTGCTTGAAGTTTGGCCAGCGGAAAACGCGCAGTCTTGCGGGCGCTTAATATTTTGCGGGCGTTTTTGCAATCATCTTTCATTTGCGCAATCAACGCATCAACCGATGTGAAGCTTTGGTCGGGCCTGATCAATTCCACAAAACTCACCAGCAACTGGCGGCCATAAAGATCAAGCGTTTCATCAAGAATATACACTTCTAAAAACGTGCGATTGGTGTTGAAGGTTGGCCTGTCGCCAAAATAGCCAGCACCCATCCACAATGGTTCGGGGTGGTCAACCTCGCGCACAAAAGTTGCATAAATTCCGCGCGCGGGTTCAACACCATTTTCGACAATAATGTTGGCGGTTGGAAAGCCAATTGTTCTTCCGCGTTGATCGCCTGGCACAACTGTTCCCAAAATTGTCCAATCATATCCCAATTCTTGGCTTGCTTGCGAAATTTGCCCCTGACGCAAAGCGTTGCGAATGTTGCTCGATGAAAATGCCAGATCACCAGCACCTTCCTCTGTCACCTCTGAAACCCGCGTCACCTCAAATCCGTGCCCGCGCAAACTATCCAAATTGCCCTTTCGGCCCTTGCCGAAATGAAAATCAAATCCAGCCACAACATGTGTGGCACCCAGTTTGTGATCGAGCTGTTGAACAATAAAATCTTCAGGTGAAAGCGCTGCCAACTCTGCATCAAAATCAACCACCGAAACAAAATCAGCGCCCAGCGCTTTCAGCAGGCGCAGCTTCAAGGCATGGGGTGTCAATCGGAACGCTGGTTGTTCTGGCCTGAAAAAAGTGCGCGGGTGCGGCTCAAAGGTTACAACGCCCCAAGGCTTGCCCAGACGCTTGGCGATCTCTTGCGTCTGGGCGAGCAACGCTTGGTGGCCACGATGAACACCGTCAAAATTGCCAATGGCCACAACACAATTGCGCAGATGATCAGGTAATACTGTGTTGTTATGAAGTTCAAACATGGGCCAACCTGCTAGCGAATTTGTCAGTTCCAGTAAAGTTCCGGCATTGTCGCGACAATTTCAACATCGGGGAAACGTGCTTTCACATCGGCCCCAATGGTGGCGCTGGTATTAATGCCGCCTGTTACAAACACGCATGCTAGCCCGTTGCGCGCTGCCCCTTCAATGTCTGTCTCGGGCCCATCGCCGATGGCCAAAACCTGTGACCGATCTGGATTGCCGGCCAATTGCAAGGCCACATCATAAATGGGTGCAAAGGGTTTGCCCGCCATCAAAACTTCGCCGCCCATGGCCAGATATTCAAAGGCCAATGCGCCAGCACAAGGCAAAAGCAAATCACCTTTACGCACAACTTTATCGGGGTTGGCGCAAATCATTTGCAAATTGCGCTGCTTCATGTCGGCCAACAGGCTTAAATAGTCTTGTGGCGTTTCGTTCAACTCATCAAACAACCCCGTGCAAACCACGGCACCAGCCTCGGCCAATGGCACGCGCTTCACATCAAGGCCAGCAAACAACGGCAAATCAAACTCTGGCCCCAAATGATAAAGCCCATGCTTGCCAAACTGCGCCATCAACGTACGCGTCACATCGCCGGAAGTGACAATTTGGTCATAGGCATCTGGCGCAACACCCATGTGATTGAGGTGTTTAATCACAGCAGAAGCCGGACGCGGCGCATTGCTGATCAACACCACCACGCCGCCTTGGGCGCGATGTTTTTGCAATGCCAACACCGCTGATGCGATGGGCTTTTCACCGTTGTGCACCACGCCCCAAATATCACAGAGCCAAATGGAAAAGCGTTTGGAAAGTTCGAAGGTTTGCAAATTAAGCGGCCATTTCGTGTTGTGCAGGCGCACCACCCATTCCACGTTTCACGCGGCGCGGTGCTGCAAAACAAGGCCCGCAAGCTAGGCGCGCAACGCTGCCCAATTTCGTCAGCAAGCTTGCATTGCTTAAACCCGTTATGATCACATTGACACGGCTAAGCCGCGCCATCTGCGCAAAGCCAATAAGTGACGTTGATGGCCCCGACGCATCAATGGAAGCCGACGGCAGACCAATATAACGCACATTCAAAGCGTCCATGGCGTGAAGATCAAGCCCTGCCACCGAAACTTGGGTGAGAGAAAACTGGCCGCCTGCCCGCGCCAATCTGGCCAAGCCTTCAAGGCCAGCCTCAGACAATCCGGCCAGCATGGAATGCGTCATTTCAAACACAACGCCAGTTGCATGTTCACCAAAGTTCTGCCGTTCAGTTTCAATTTGTGAAATTGAAACTGCGTCTGCCAAAGTTTCTGGCCCTACATTCACAAAAATATTCAGTTGCGGGTCGCGCTGGCGCAAGCGTTGCAGCAATGAAAAAGCTTCGCGCAAGGCCACAACATCAAGCTCAGCCCGCTTGCCGACACGGCCTGCATAATGCAGCAATTGATCATGGCCCATTTCTGTATTGTCCAACATCATCGCCAAGTGCATACGATAATGGGCTGTGCGGCCAGATTGCACGTCTACAATGGGTTCCAAGGAAAATAAAATCTGATCAGCAAATGGGTCGGGCTCTGCCGCCAGTTCGAGTTCGCGCTCTGGCGCTGGCTCTTCAACCACATCAGCAATAACAGGCTTTGCAAGAACGGGTGCCGAGGCAACAGGCGTTTGCAGCTTTACCATTTGAGTGTGCATGAAGGTTTGTAGACTTGTGTAAGAACTTTTCAGATCAGAAAAGCCATTGGCAATCATCGCTGCCTGCGATTGACTGTCTTGATCAACCTGATCAAGCCTTGCCTGCAAGCTTTCGGTTTTGCGCCGAACTTCAGAATGAACCCCCGCCATATCACGCACCAGCCTGCGGGCAAGATTTTCATTCTTTTCATTGTGGCGCATCAATAAAAACACAACAACAATTTGCCCAACAGCAGCGCCGGTAATGGCAACGCCAATCGCTGTCGTTGTTTCGGTACCGCCTGTCAGCAGATAGGCCACGGCTGCAACAGCGCAAACCACTGCAATCCCTAAAACCCCGATGAATGGCAAATCTTGTTTCAATAAACCGTCCGCTGCGAATCAATAAGGCAGAGAGTAACCGCTCTCTGCCTTTCTGTGAATCCCGAAGGACAAGTTATCCCGTGGTTAGAGCGATGCGACTGATTTCAAAACCGCAGGAATTTTTTCGCCAAAAAGCTCGTCAATTTGGTTTTCGGTGATAATCAAGGGCGGTGAAAGCGCAATCGTGTCACCCGTAATGCGCAAAAGCAAATTATGATCATGGAAGGCATTTTCCATGGCCTTATAAGCGCGCAGCCCGGGCTTGCCCTCAATCGGCTTCATGTCAATGGCGGCAACCAAACCAATAGTTCGAATATCTTCAACCAGCTGGGTGCCTTGCAGTTTATGGGCAGCATCAGCAAATTTGTTTTCCAGCTTGCCTGCGCGTGCAAACAAGTCTTCATCACGATAAAGATCAAGCGTTGCTACAGCAGCAGCCGCAGCCATCGGATGGCCGGTATAGGTATAGCCATGGAACAGCTCAATCACATGGTCATTGGCATTCATAAAGGCATCATAAATGCCCTGCCGCACCATAACGCCGCCCATGGGCACGGTGCCCGAAGTGATGCCCTTAGCAAACGTAATCATGTCAGGAACCACACCAAAACGTTCAGCGGCGAACGAAGCACCCAATCTGCCAAAACCTGTGATCACTTCGTCAAAAATCAACAAAATGCCATGCTTAGTGCAGATCTCACGAAGCTTTTTGAGATAGCCCTTTGGCGGTGCCAACACACCGGTTGATCCGGCCATAGGTTCCACGATCACGGCAGCAATGGTGGAAGCATCATGCAAAGTGACCAAGCGTTCCAACTCTTCAGCCAAGTGACCGCCCCAATTGGGCTCACCGCGTGAGTAGGCTTGCTCTTTACGATTATAGGTGTGGGGCAAATGGTCAACGCCAGCCAAAAGCGAACCAAACATTTTGCGGTTGGCCACCATGCCACCCACCGAAATGCCGCCGAAATTCACGCCATGATAGCCACGCTCACGGCCAATAAGCCTTGTGCGGCTGCCCTCACCGCGAATGCGTTGATAGGCGATGGCAATTTTGAGCGCCGAGTCTGCTGCTTCAGAACCAGAGTTGCAAAAGAAAGCATAATTCAAATCACCCGGCGCCATTGTTGCAAGCCGTGATGCAAGTTCAAACACCTTTGGATGGCCATATTGAAACGTTGGCGCAAAATCCAATTCAGCCGCAGATTTTTGAATGGCAGAAACAATAGGCTCGCGGCAATGGCCTGCGTTGGTGCACCAAAGACCTGCGGAACCATCCAAAATCGCCCGGCCAGACATGTCATAATAATGCATGTCTTTGGCGCGCGCGATCATGCGGGGGCGGGCTTTGAATGCGCGGTTCGGCGTAAAGCCCATCCAGAATGGTTCAAGATTGTTGGGCGATGGTTCCCAGCTGGCGGGATTGGTCGGCTTGTTCATGCTGAAATTTCCTCTGCAATTCGGCAGACTTTAGCAGCAAGTGCCAATCAATGGAAATACACCAGATTAGTGCGACAGAGCGTGCCACACCGTGAGAGCCGCCACGCCAATAAAAACAATCCCCGCAACACGACCAATCCAGATTGTAACCGTTGGGTTTGATATTAACAGATCACGGCTTTTGGCAGCAAGCAAAGCCAACCCACCATAAATTCCAAGTTGCGTGAATGCGGTAAGCACGCCCATCACCAAGGCTTGGCTCCACACGGGGCCAAACCGCGGTTGAATAAAAACCGGGTAAACCGCCAAAACAAACACATAAGCCTTGGGGTTCAAAACACACGTCATAAAGCCTTGTCGAAAAGCCAGCCATTGTGATGCAGATGAACGATTGCCCAAATCATCAACGGTGATGGAGCTTCTAACCAGCGTGACGCCAATCCACGCCATATAGGCCGCACCAGCAAACAAAATGACGGTAATCAGCGAAGGTGCCAGCTTGGTAATGACGCCCACAAAAAACGCCCCAAACAATGTGTGAAACACACCTCCCGCCATTACGCCAGACGTGGCAGAAAGTCCGCGCATGCGCCCGCCAGTGAGCGAATTGGTCATCACAAAAAACATGTCCATGCCCGGCACAACAATAATGCCAAACAGCAGAACAAAGAAAATCCAGACGTTTTGGGAATAAGTAATCATGCTGCACCACTAGCATACGCGCAGTCAAAAACTGTCAGCAACATGTCAGTTGTGCAAAACCTTGCCGAAAGTGAAAGTTCCGCTATGATTATTGCATGAACCCACATCCTCGCATTGCCGTTTCGTCCTGGTCGCTTCACCACAAGCTTGGCTATTCCCATGCCAATGGCCCTTCAGGGCGCGAAGATGCGCCAGCGATGCCCACATGGGGCCAGGGCCAGTTGAAATTGATGGAATTGCCCGCCGCCTTGCGCGCCCACGGTTATGGCCGCGTTGAACTTTGCCACTTTCACATTGGATCGCTCGATCCGGCCTATCTTGAAGACGTGCGTTCTGCCTTTGCGGACCAAGGTGTTGTCATCCAAACACTGTTGATTGATGATGGCGATATCACGCTGCCGCAATCGCGGGCCCGTGATATGGCATGGATGAACCGTTGGATTGGCGCCGCAGCACGCCTAGGCGCAATTCATGCCCGGGTAATTGCGGGCAAACAAAAACCATCGGTTGAAACTTTGGCGCAATCCATCGCGCGCTTGAAATTGCTGTGCAACACCGCGGCCACGCAAGGCGTAAAACTGGTTACAGAAAATTGGTTTGATCTCACCGCAACACCAAAAGAAGTGCACCAAATTCTCGATGGCGTTGGCCCTGAATTGGGCTTTCTGGCAGACACGGGAAATTGGGGCAGTGCCACTAAATACTCCGACTTAAAATCCATTTTCGCCAGAGCCCAGCTGTGCCACGCCAAGGCGCATTTTAATGGCTATACACTTGATGAGGTTGATTTTGGCAAATGTATTCAAGCCGCCGAAACTGCGGGATATCAAGGGCCATACACTTTAATTTTTGCCGATGAAGGCGATGAGTGGCAAGGCTTGGCCAAAGAACGCGACTTCGTTTTGAGTCAGATTAAAAATCACATAGTGGCATAAACAAAAGTTCATATAAGCTCCCCCTGTTAAGAATCAGGGAGAAACAATTATGAAACTCAGCGCACCAACACAAATCGTCTTCATTATTTCATTGGTCATTGCCGCCTTGGGCGTGCTGGCCGCACTTGGCGTTTTTGCGATAATTCCAATTGCATCAGTTTGGATTATGACAATTGCCTATGCCATCTTGGCTGCGGCGTGCCTTTTAAAAGGCATGTAAATTGTAAATGGCCTTGCGTGGCGTTTTCACCACGCAAGGTTTTTTTTAAAAAACTCAAGCAGCCTTTTTCAAAAGCCCGCGATTGATAATACATTCAGCAATTTGAACAGTATTCAACGCTGCACCTTTGCGCAAATTGTCAGAAACCACCCACAGGTTCAAACCGTTTTCGATGGTTGAATCTTCACGAATGCGGCTGATGAATGTTGCATAATCACCAGCACAATCCACCGGCGTGATATAGCCACCAGGTTCACGCTTATCGATCACCATGCAGCCTGGTGCTTCGCGCAAAATATCCCGTGCTTCATCGGCTGTGATGGGGGATTCAAATTCAATGTTCACCGCTTCCGAATGGCCGATGAACACGGGCACGCGAACGCAGGTTGCAGTCAATTTGATTTTTGGATCAAGAATCTTTTTGGTTTCAACAACCATTTTCCATTCTTCCTTGGTGTCACCCGAATCCAAAAACACATCAATTTGCGGAATGACGTTGAAGGCAATTTGCTTGGGAAATTTTTTCGGTGTTGGCTGATCAGTTACAAAAATGCCTTTGGTTTGCGTCCAAAGTTCATCCATGCCTTCTTTGCCTGCACCCGAAACAGATTGATAAGTGGCCACCACCACGCGCTTAATCTTGGCCACATCATGCAAGGGCTTTAATGCCACAACAAGTTGTGCGGTGGAACAGTTTGGATTGGCAATAATATTGCGCTTGGTGTTGCGCTTCATATATTCTTCAAGCACGTGGGCGTTCACTTCAGGCACAATCAAAGGAACTTCTGAATCATAACGCCAGCACGAAGAATTATCGATGACAATGGGCCCCATGGCACCAATCTTGGGCGACCAGATTTT
>JANXRO010000102.1 GCA_025356765.1 Hyphomicrobiales bacterium
GCGTCTTAATTCGGCCCATTCTGAAAAGATAAAAGCCGCAATACCGAACACCAGAAACGCAATAGAAAGTGGCCAAAGCGTTCCATCATAATAGCGGCCCACAAATGCACCCAACACAACAGCGATAAGGGAAGAGAGAGCGCCTGACACGGCCGCAGCCATGCCCGCAATGTGGCCCATGGGTTCCATCGCCATGGCGTTGTAATTGCCAAACAGTAATCCACTGCAAAAGAACGATGCGAAAAACAGAATTCCCACAACGGCAAGTGGCGGATGGCCATTATAGAAAAAATCAAAACACAGCATCATCGACCAAGCCAAAATAAAACCGATGACGGCCCATTTCGAAATCAGCCGCATTCCCAATTTCACCACAAAATTTCCGTTGGCAATCATGGCCAATGCGATAGCGATTGCAAGGCCACCAAACCACAAAGCGAAATAATCACCTTGCATATATTGTTCGGCAAAAATCTGCTGCGAGGTTCCAAGGTAAGTTGTGAATGCACCAAAAATAAAACCCACCGCAATCGTATAGCCCAAGGCCACTGGATTGCTGATGACCAATCCCGCACTGTGGGCCAATTCTTTTATTGAAAATGGCAGCCGTTCAGCCTCAGTCAATGTCTCTGTCTGCCGCAACGCCAGCCAGAAGAAACCAGCAATGGCAGCAACAACAAAGCCCGTGAAAATATAACGCCAGCTCGCAACATATAAAACCAATTGCCCAATACTTGGTGCAAGAATTGGCACCAGCATAAACACCGACATGACGAAAGACATGATACGCGCCATTTCGGCACCTTTTGCTCCGTCGCGCACCATGGCGATTGACACAATTCGAGGCGAAGCTGCGCCAAAGCCTTGCAACAATCGACCAGCAATCAACATGGGAAATGTCGTTGAAACCATGCAGAGCAAAGCCCCTGCGATGTAAAAAACCAAACCCATGTAAATTGTGGGTTTGCGCCCAATGGAATCAGAGATCGGCCCAAAAATCAATGTGCCCACCATCATGCCGGCAAAAAACCCAAGCACGATATATTGCCGATCATTCGGATTGGTCGCGCCCAGTTGCGTGGCAATTTGGCCAACTGCGGGCAACATGGTATCAATCGACATTGCCACCAAAGCAGTCAATAATGCGACAAGGGCGATAAATTCGTTGGGACGCGTGGTTTGCATATTGATCCTTTGAGATCTCTTTACGAAGATGCCGAATATGGGAAGTTATAAAAAAGAGCCATATAGACTATGAAGATTGATTCCAACCGTCGTTCTGTCGACCTAGACCCGCGTGACGCGCAATTCTATGCCAATCCATACCCCACCTATCGACGCCTGCAGCAAGAATGCCCGGTTTTTTGGTGGGAACAATATGGCCATTGGTGTTTTTCACGCCATGAAGATGTTAACGCCCTGTTGCGGGACAGGCGCTTTGGCCGCCAGATTTTGCACGTTGCCACCCGCGAAGAATTGGGCCTGGCCGAACCTGCGCCCCATCTGAAAGCCTTTCAAGACCATGAACGCCATTCACTGCTGGAACTTGAACCACCGGTTCACACGCGGCTGCGCGGGCTGATAAACCGCGCATTTTTAAGCCGCCACATTGAAAAAATGAAGCCCTTCATTTTGACTTTGGCAAACCGATTGATTGACGACATTGAAAATCAGAATGACGTTGATTTGCTCAAAGACTATGCCACGCCTATTCCAGTTTTGGTCATTTGCCAATTGTTGGGCGCGCCTGCCGAAATGGCCGATCAATTTTTAAAATGGTCGCATGATCATGTGTCGATGTATATGGCCAGGCGCGATCGCGCAGTGGAAGACCAAGCGGTGAAATCTGTTTTGGAATTTTCAAACTATATGCGCGGCCTTGTTGCAGAGCGGCGCAAAAATCCACAGGATGATTTGCTATCCGAACTTTCTCGCGCCAGTGAAGAAGGCCAAAAACTTTCTGAAGATGAGTTGATCACAACTGCCATTTTGCTTTTGAACGCTGGCCATGAAGCCACCGTTCACAGCATCGGCAATGGTGTTAAAACGCTGCTGGAAAAAAATTTTCGTGGGCCCATCACGCCAGATTTGATCGAGGAAGTTTTACGCATAGATCCACCGCTGCACATGTTCACACGCTATGCCTTGGAAGATTTGGAATTTAACGGATTGAACCTGAAAAAAGGCGAAACCGTTGGCCTGATGTTGGGTGCTGCCAATCACGATGCTGCGCGGTTTTCATCGCCCGAAACATTCAACCCATCGCGCGCACAAAACCAACACGTAAGCTTTGGAGCGGGCATTCATTTTTGTGTGGGTGCACCCTTGGCACGATTGGAAATGTTGATTGCCTTTGAAGAATTGTTCAAGCGTTTGCCGAATATGAAATTGGTTGGCACGCCTCGGTATAAAGATGTTTATCATTTTCACGGATTGGAAGAATTGCGCATTCAGCCAAATTCTTTGAGATAGTTTTCGCAAAGGTCTGCTGTGCCATAAGTGTAATCCACGCCCATGGATTTTGCCAAATTCGTTTCAGAATGCGAACCAATCCAGGCCACCAACAAAAGCCTTCGCAACATCATAAATGTTGCAATTTCATTCTCGTCTTCTCTGGCCAAATCCGCCACGCGGCGATAACCGGTTTTCCATGCATCAAGCAAAGTGGGCACTTGGCGCGCGTGTTCATAAAATGAAACGGGAGTTACAGCATCATACATAAACCAGCCAAAACCACAGTCATCAAAATCAATCACCTTCACGGCGGTGCCATCCACCAGAAGATTGGCCATGCGCAAATCAGCGTGGATCAACCCGAAGCGATTTTTATGTTTGCCATAGTGGCCCAAGCGAATGCCGATCAAATCCACCGCGCGGGCAAAAAGTGCAGCATGAGCAGCATCAACGCCCAACCCATCGCGCCACTTGCCCCAATGCGGATTATTCTCGCCTAAGCTTGTTTCAAAATCCCATGTGAATCGTTCAAAACTTTTTGGGCGCTGCCATTGCTTGGCGTGCATGTGCATGCGGGCGGTTTGTTCGCCTAAAATTTCAAATGGGCCTTCAAGATTGTGATGGATAGTTGGCTCTATGCCTTGCTCCCACTCAAACAAAACAACATGGCGGCCCAACGCGTCTTGGATGAATTGGCCATTAAGGCCAGCCACGGGTTTTGGAGTGATCACAATTTCGCTTTGGCGCAAGTCAATCAACCACGCCAATTCAGACGCAATGGCGGCCTTCGAATGATAGTGCTGACGATGAATGCGCAATGCAAAGCGCTGGCCTGCAATGGTGTTGATTTCATACGTCGCGTTTTCAGAAATGTTGATCAGCCGCACGGTGCAACCCGGCGGCAGGCCATAAAACTTCAGGGCATGTTCGGCTAAACTAAGGCTCAATAGAAACACCGCATTCTGAATGCTAAACTATTTTTCATGCCTGCATAAAAGTCAGTGCCTGCTGCAAGTCAAGCAGATAGCAAAAGACCGGCCAAACCTTTGGCCGATAAAAACTATTTACAATGTCAAACAGCAGGGGTTCCTTGTGGAAGGGAACCCGGTTGCTCGGTTGGAACGAGCATGAATAGGCTTATATAACATATCGTAGGATTTTTATCAAGTCTTATTTTGTCGTTTCTTGAATAATTTTGGCGTTTGTTGCCGCCCTGCTGTTTTTGGCGCGTCTAATGCTGGAGTGGTGAAAGAATCTCAACTGGGGATCAAATGACTGAACTTGAAGCACAACCAACAGGTCGCCGCGCAAGAGGCGGAGCAGATGCACGCCGCGCCATGCGGGGTTCAACCGAGGTTAAGCAGGCGGGTTACATTCGCCGCAAAGTGAAGCTTTACGAACCCTATTCCGATGACCAGTTGGAGTTGATTGAAAACAACGCTGAACTTGTTTTGCAAGAAACCGGCATTGATTTTTATGAAGATGAAGAAGCAGTGGCCATGTGGAAAGCTGTGGGCGCTGATGTTAAAGCATCGCCCCTTGAAGCGCGGCGCTTTCGTGTGCGCTTTCCTCGCGGATTAGTCCGTTCACTGATTAAAACAGCACCCCGCGAATATGTGCAACATGCCCGCAACCCCGCCAATAGTGTGGTAATCGGCGGCAACAATATGGTGTTTGCTCCGGTCTATGGCCCCCCCTTCATTCGCAATCTTGATGAAGGCCGGCGCTATGCCACGATTGAAGACTTTCGTAATTTTGCCAAACTGGTTTATATGTTGCCGTCATTGCATCATGCAGGTGGCACGTTGTGTGAACCTGTGGATATTCCTGTGGCCAAACGCCATTTGGATATGATTTACACCCACATCAAATATTCAGACAAACCTTTCATGGCTTCGGTCACGTCGGGTGAACGTTCGGCTGATTCGGTTGCGATGGCGCAAATGCTTTTTGGCAAAGAATTTGTCGACCAAAATTGTGTGATGACATCTTTGATCAACGCCAATTCCCCCATGGTTTGGGATGGCGTGATGTTGGGTGCCTTGAAAGTTTTGGCAAGGGCAAATCAGGCTTGCGTAATTTCACCCTTCATCGTCGCGGGTGCCATGTCGCCCACCACAACGGTTGGAACGCTTACCCAAATTTTGGCTGAAGCTTCTGTGGGCATTGCCTTCACGCAACTTTGCAGGCCAGGCGCACCTGTGGTGTTTGGAACCTTTGCTGCATCGATGTCGATGCAATCTGGTGCCCCAACATTTGGCACGCCTGAACCTGCGCATGTTACATTTGGTGCCGCCCAGTTAGCGCGGCGGATGGGTGTGCCGTTTCGTTCAGGCGGTGGTTTATGCGGATCAAAAATTCCAGACGCACAAGCCGCCTATGAAAGTTCAAACACATTGTGGTCTACGCTTTTGTCGGGTGTTAATTTTTGTTTGCATTCGGCTGGCTGGTTGGAAGGGGGCTTGTCGTCTGGCTATGAAAAGCTGATCATGGACGCCGACCAACTCACCATGTTCCAGAAATTTGCCGAAGGTGTGGATTTCTCGGAGAACGGCCAAGCGATGGATGCCATCCGCGAAGTTGGCCCGGGTGCTCATTATTTGGGTTGCGAACACACGCAAAAGAATTTTGAAACTGCGTTCTGGCGCTCTGGCTTGGCAGATAACAACAGCTTTGAACAATGGCGCGATGACGGCGAAAAAGACATTGTGGTTCGCGCCAATACGAAATGGAAAAACATGCTGCGCGAATATGTGGCCCCGCCTCTTGATCAAGGTATTGACGAAGGCTTGCAAGACTTCATGGCTAAACGAAAAGAAGTGCTGCCGGATAATGTGAGTTAGGCGCTTTTAAACGCCGCATTGATCTCAATGAGGTGGAAATCATAGTCCATCACATAGACCTGCGAATAGCCCGCCATGCTTTTCGGTTTGACGATAATCCGCTTGGGGTCGTCGTGGCCCAAATCTTCGCGATAGCCAAATTGCTTAAGCCTTCCGATCATACTTTCAAAATCCTCAATGCGGATGGCAAAGTGGATGTCATCTGCACCGATGGTTCGGGTCACAGGAAACGTGCCATCGGGAACATAGGTCACGTGAACTTCAGCAGCGCCAAACCTCAGCCACCTTCCATCGATTGGAAAGGCCGGACGGTCGACGGCCGTGAAACCAAGAACTTCAATGTAAAACGAAGCTGCTTTTGCCACCGCTTTGGTTGGCACAGAAACATGATGCAGATAGGCGTTGTTCATCAGAACTCCCCTTTTTTGAAAGCCTAGCACGCGGATTTCGGAAATTACAGGGACGACGATTTAAGCCGCTTCAACTTCTGTGGTAATTGCTTTTCGCGAATCTGACCAAGCATAAAGTGCAACGCCAGCGATCACCATGGTTGCGCCCACCGCATCGGCCAATGTGAATGGTTCACCCAAAATCCAAACGGCCAAGGCAATTGTCACCAAGGGTGAAATGGTGGCGATCATCGACGTGGTCTGCGGTGTGGTGCGCGATAAACCGGCATTGACTAAAAATGATGGAATAACAGTGGCGAAAATTGCTGTGCCGGCGGAAAGCCAGAAAAACCGCGGGCTTGATGAAAAATCAAATGATCGGCTGACCACGATATAATGCAAGATGCAGGCAAAGCCTGAACTTGAAAGGGCAATGCTGGTAAACAGCATGCTGCCCATAACGCCGATAATTTTTTTGGCGAAAAGTTGATAGGCAGCAAATGTAACTGCGCACCCTAAAACAAGAGCGGTTCCAATAATCGTGCTGGTTCCGCCCGTTGGCAAGGCGCTTAAAAACACCACAACAAGGCCCGCATAAGTGATTGTTGCCGCCAAAATGGTGAACCAGGTGATGCGCGCGCCAAAAAACATCCAGCCCAAAAACACTACGAAAATAGGGTAGGTGAACAACACCAAGCGTTCCAGCTGTGCGGTGATAAAAATCAATCCGGCAAAATCCAACTGCGAAGAAATATAATAGCCAATCAAACCGACAAGCACCGCTTGAAAGACTATGTTCCAACTTGGCAGTTTTCCTTCGCTACGCAATTTCCACGCCGCGTAAAATCCAACGGCCATGAAAAATGGCAAAGAG
>JANXRO010000122.1 GCA_025356765.1 Hyphomicrobiales bacterium
CAAACAGAGTGGAAAGACCACTCGGAGAAACCCAGAAACTCTGGGATGTTTCAGATCGTAAACGTTAAGTATTACTTATTGGTTAACGGCGCAGATGATTAAGACTCTAAATCTTGAAAAAGCTGGCGGCCGCTGCCTTGCTGGCCTGTTTTTTGGCAATTTCTGTTCGAATACGAAGAATCTCGGAGTCTAAACTCACAATGCGCTGTTCCAATTCGGTCATTGATATTGCATCCAGATTTTCACCGATAACCATGTTAAGTTTGGGGCGGGGCAGGTCTTCGGGGTCCATGGTGCAGGTTTCCTTTTGTGTTAAGATGATGCACCAGGTTGATGGCAGTCTCAAGAGAGTCCGAAAATGAACCAGATGCGTGTAATAGACATTCAAGCCTTTGGCGGGCCAGAGGGGCTGGTTCTAAAAAGCATGGCGCGCCCTGCGCCCGCTTCCCATGAGGTACTGATCAAAGTTGCAGCAGCAGGCGTTAACCGACCAGATGTGCTGCAAAGACAGGGCGGATACCCACCGCCTACTGGCGCTTCGCCTGTCTTGGGGTTGGAAGTTGCCGGCGAAGTTGTGGCCTTGGGCGAGGGTTGCACGCGTTATAAGATTGGTGATGCGGTTTGCGCATTGGTGCCTGGCGGGGGCTATGCGGAATATGCAGTGGCGGCAGAAGACAACACGCTGCCTGTGCCTTCAGGGTTAAGCGTGATTGAAGCTGCTGGCCTTCCAGAGACTTATTTCACCGTGTGGACCAATGTGTTTCAGCGCGGCGCATTGAAGGCTGGCGAAACCTTTCTGGTTCACGGCGGCTCCAGCGGCATTGGTTCAACCGCCATTCAATTAGCAAAGGAATTTGGCGCTGTTGTTATCACCACGGTGGGCAATGCCGAGAAACAAAGTTTTGTGGAAAGCTTGGGCGCTGATTTTGTCATCAATTATAAAACCCATGATTTTGTGGCCGAGATGAAGGGGCGGGGCATTTCTGCCGATGTTGTCTTGGATATGGTTGGTGGAAGTTATGTGGCGCACAATCTTGCCGTGGCCGCTATGCATGGGCGCATTGTGCAAATTGCCTTTCAGGAAGCGTCCCTCGTAGGGGCTGATTTTTTGCCGTTGATGTTGAAGCGGCTAACCTATACGGGTTCTACACTTCGGCCGCGCAATGTGGCTGAAAAAGCCATCATTGCGCGTGAACTCGAATCCAAAGTGTGGCCGGTATTAGAACAAGGGCGTTGCAAACCGCAGATCTATAAAACGTTCCCCTTGGCCAATGCGGCAGATGCGCACCGTTTGATCGACGGCCACAGCCACATGGGAAAAATTATTTTAACGATGTGAAAGCTAGGTTGATTTTCAAACCTGCCCCAGCGCCTGTTCAATATCGGTGATTAAATCGTTCACATTTTCGATGCCGATGGAAAGCCGCACCAGATTATCGGGTAAGGTGCTGGTTGGGCCTTCCACAGTTTTGCGATGTTCAGCCAAGCTTTCAACACCGCCAAGTGATGTTGCCGCGGCAAACACTTTCAGTGCTGTGCAAAATTTCTGTGCGCCCGCAAAATCTGCCTTGATGAGCATACTCATCATGCCGCCATAGCCATCCAGCATTTGTTTTTTGGCAACGGCGTGGCCTTGGTGGGTGGCAAGGCCAGGGTAAAGCACACGTTCAATTTTTGGATGATTGGAAAAATGTCGCGCAATGGCCAAGGCATTGCCCGAAGCTTGCCTGAAACGCACAAACAATGTGCGCATGCCACGTTGCAACAGCCAACATTCAAAAGGTGAAAGCGGTGAATTTGATTTGGTGCGCAGCCAGTTTATTTCTTTCCAGCGTTCATCCACATGCCGGGTGATCAACACACCAGCCAAAATATCGGAATGGCCGTTGAGATATTTGGTAGCAGAATGAAAAACAATGTCAGCACCCAATTCCAAGGGCTGGGTTGTGACAGCCGCCGTGGCTGTTGCATCCACCGCCAAGATTGCACCTACTTTATGAGCGGCCTTGGCGAAAGCGGCAATGTCAAGCACATCCCAGGTTGGGTTCACCGGTGTTTCAATCCACACCAGATCTGTGTTGGGTTTTAACGCGGCTTCAAGTGCGCCCGCTTCATTGGGGTCAATCAAGCTTAGCGTTATGCGGCCCTTGGCCTCTAAGCGTTGCAGCCATTCGCGCGTGTTATAATACATCACCGAAAGGGCAACCACATGCGCACCTTGCGGAATTGTTTCAAACAGCGTTGTTATGCCCGCCATGCCTGATGAAAACAATAAAGCGGCTTCACCCTTTTCAAGGGCAGCAATCGTTTCTTCGGCCTGCCATAAATTGGGGCTGCCGTTGCGCACATAATTTTCTTTCAGCAGCGGTTGATAATTTTCATCGCGTGCATAGGTGGATGAAAGATAGATCGGCGGCACCACGGCGCCTGTGCTTGGGTCAAGCGGGCGCGTGGTTTGGGCAGCAATTGTTTCAGGCCGGAACTTTGAATTTGAAGTCATGGATAAAGCTTTGCTTTTGTCCATGGGTCAACAGGTTGCGCGCGCCGGAAAACCACACGGTCGTGCAGGCGAAACGGCCTGTCGTGCCAAAATTCTATGGCCAAAGGCTTAATGCGAAAGCCCGACCAATGGGGCGGGCGGGGCACCGTGCCAATGGCATATTTGGCGGCATACATGGCAACCGATGTTTCCAACGCAAAGCGGCCTTCAAGCGGGCGCGACTGCGCTGAAGCCCAAGCGCCGATGCGGCTATCACGCGGGCGGGAATTGAAATAGGCATCAGCTTCAGCAGCCGTTACTTTTTCAACAATTCCGCGCACCCGCACTTGGCGGCGCAGGCTTTTCCAATGA
>JANXRO010000127.1 GCA_025356765.1 Hyphomicrobiales bacterium
GGGCATTGGGGTGAATATGCCGGTGGCTATTCTGATATGTTGGCCCAACGCGGGGCAGGGGTGGCGGCACGCAAATTGAAAGCCGAAGCGCGCCTGAAACCTGAACCGCAAGTGAGCTCTGAGAAGGCCCAGCCGCAAAAGGGCAAACTTTCGTTCAAAGATAAATTTGCTTTGGAAAATTTGCCAACAAAAATCAATGATTTGAA
The DNA here is from genome assembly GCA_025356765.1 of Hyphomicrobiales bacterium. Taxonomy (GTDB): domain Bacteria; phylum Pseudomonadota; class Alphaproteobacteria; order Rhizobiales; family Aestuariivirgaceae; genus Aestuariivirga. The sequence goes on from JANXRO010000127.1 coordinate 207, forward strand.
GTCTGAAATGGCCAAACTGGAAAAAGCCCTGGCAGACCCAGAACTTTTTTCAAATGATTATGCAAAGTTTGAAAAAACTTCGGCGCGTTACACCCAAATTATCGAACAGCTGGAAGCTGCTGAAAACCAATGGCTTGAACTTGAGGTTCTGCGTGAAGAACTTGAAGCTTAATTACAAGTATTTCATCTGCAACGGAATCTTGCTTTAAATTCGTCAATTATTCAAATGGGAGCCCTATTGGCCATCGGCATCGAGAAAATTCCGGTTTCAATGAACTGGCAGACCGCAACAGACGCGGCTTTGCTAGAGGCTTCTTGTCGACATAACCAACAGGCGTTTTCAGTTCTCATGGGACGTTATTACAAAGATGTTTACCGCGTGGTCTGGCGCATTAACGGCGGGCATGTGGATACTGATGATGTGACACAGGAAACCTTTTTGAAGCTGTGGTCCAACCCGGCTCAAATTAGAGAACCTGCTGCACTCAAAGGCTGGTTGTTGCGGGTGGGTTCTAATCTTGTGATGGATCGTTTTCGCCAAAAGCCGATGGCCGAGATTGAGGCGGCAGACAATGTGGCCGACAATGCATTGGCCGCTCCTGCGATTATTGATCAAGGCTATGTTGCTAAAACCATCGATCGTGCCATCGCAGATTTGCCAGACAGGCAAAAACTGGCGCTAACTTTGGTGCATTTTGAGCAGATGACGAATATCGCCGCAGCAAGTGCCATGGCCATTAGCGTTGATGCGCTTGAAAGCTTGCTATCGCGGGCAAGACGCGGGTTAAAGGAAAAATTAGGGCCGCAAGGTAAAATGCTATTAGCGGCTGTGGAGCAAGGGCAATGAGCGATAAAATGTTGAGTGATCAAGAATTAGATCTCTTGTTGGCAAACGCAAGCCAACCCGAAATTCCGTTGGATTTTGCGGAACGGTTTGCTCGACGCATTGCCGTGGCCCATTCCAACAATGTGATCGCGTTTCCTGCCCGGAAGGCCGCTCAAAAAAGCTCAAGTCTTGCTTTCCCAATGGCGGCGGCTTTGGCCGCCTCATTGATCGTTGGCATTTGGGTGGGCGCAAATGGGCAACTGGGCACAATGTTTGCGACACAAACTGAAACCGCCATACTTGGATCTTCCAATGATTTTGCTCCATCTGGAATAGAAGATCTCACTGCCGTGGCTGAGGATAATAAAACATGACGAACGAACAAAACCCCAAACGCGGAAGTTTAAGTTGGTTGCCTGATACAAGTTCAGGCTTTTGGCGGCTTTGTTTGCTCGCATCTTTGATGTTGAATTTGCTCGTGGCCGGGCTGGTGGGCGGAATGGCGTTTCGCGGGCCCATGAACGGCCCGGGTGCTGCCCGCTATGGTCAATTTGTGCCACGCAAATTTTTTGGCGAATTGGAACGTGACCGTCGCCATGAATTGTCTGCCATTTTTAGAGACAGCAAACCTGATTTTGAAAAAGTGCGCCAAGCCAGCAACGGCGAAGCGTTAAAACTTGCTGCAGAGCTTTCCAGCCCAAGTTATGACGTGGCCAAGGTGAACGCGTTGATTGACAGTTTTACGATTGGCCAAGATAGCGTGGCGGCCAAAGGCGGCATCGTGTTGAAAGGCTTTTTTACAAAGCTGACGCCAGACGAGCGCCAGTTGCTGGCGAAAGTCATTCTTGAGCGAGCTGGAAATTAGCGCCGGCGATTTCTTATATTGTAGAATTGGGCTGAGCTGTTTAAAACCACTATATGACAACAGCGCTCGCCTTTAAAAATCTCAAAGCCCATCGCAAAACCACCAATCTGGATTTGCGCAAAGCCTTTGCCAAAGATGCCAAACGCTTTCAAAATTTTTCGGCCCAATTTGATGACCTGTTGCTAGACTATTCCAAATGTGCGGTGACATCAAAAACCATGGCGCTTTTGCAAGCCCTGGCAAAAGCCGCCAAGGTTGAGGCAGCCCGCGACCATATGATGCGCGGCGATGTTATCAACACCACGGAACACCGTGCCGTTTTGCACACGGCGCTTCGCCGGCCAAAATCAGAAATGGTGTTTGTTGATGGCCACAATGTTGTGCATGATGTGCACGATGTTTTGGAAGCCATGTCGCGCTTTGCGACCGACATTCGTAAAAGCAATATCACCGATGTGGTGAATATTGGCATCGGCGGATCTGACCTTGGCCCCGCCATGGTCACCTTGGCACTCGCACCCTATCACGACGGGCCGCGCACACATTTTGTGTCGAATGTTGATGGCGCTCATATCGCAGATACGTTGAAAATATTAAACCCAGCCACCACGCTTTTTATCATCGCGTCTAAAACCTTCACCACAATCGAAACGATGACCAATGCAAAGTCGGCGCGCAAATGGATTGCCGCTGCCTTGGGCGAAGAAAATGTGGGCGAACATTTTGCCGCAATTTCAACTGCGATCGAAAAAGTAAAAGCGTTCGGAATTTCTGAAAAGCGTATTTTTGGGTTTTGGGATTGGGTAGGCGGACGGTATTCAATTTGGTCTGCCATTGGCCTGCCGGTGATGATAGCCATTGGCCCCAAACACTTCATGGATTTTTTGCACGGCGGCCACGCCATGGACCAGCATTTTGTAAATGCCAAGCCCCACGAAAACTTACCGATCATCATGGGCCTGCTTGGCATTTGGCATCGCAATTTGTGCAGTCATTCTTCGCGCGCGGTGATTGCTTATGATCAACGGCTTTCGCGTTTTGCGGCCTATTTACAACAGCTCGATATGGAATCAAATGGCAAACGCGTTGATAAATCGGGCAAACCCGTAAAAACCACAGGGCCCATTGTGTGGGGCGAACCGGGCACCAATGGCCAGCACGCATTTTTTCAACTGTTGCACCAAGGCACAGACGTTATTCCGGTTGAATTTTTGATTGCTGCTGAACCGCACGAAAAAGACATGGCCATTCATCACACCCTTTTGGTGTCCAACTGCCTGGCCCAATCACAAGCGTTGATGAAAGGCCGCACCTTGAAAGAGGCCACGGCGCAATTGTTGGCCGCCGGAAAATCAAAAACCGAAGCGGCTAAACTCGCCCCACACAAAGTGTTTGAAGGCAACAGGCCGACGCTGACATTGGCCTATAAAAAGCTTGATCCCTTTACCCTTGGCAGGCTGATCGCGCTTTATGAACATCGGGTTTTTGTCGAGGGCGTAATTTGGGGCATCAATTCGTTTGATCAATGGGGCGTCGAATTGGGCAAGGAATTGGCCACTGGTTTGCAGCCCGCCGTGGAAGGCAAGGTCGGAACCGAAGGGCTGGATAGCTCAACCGCCGGGCTTTTGGGGCATTTGCAAAAACTGCACAGCGCTTGACGGATTGGCCTTGCGCTGCCAAACAGCGGCCCAAATGACTGACACATCCCTTATCCGCAATTTTTCCATCATCGCCCATATTGACCATGGCAAATCCACCTTGGCTGATCGGTTGATCCAGCTTTGTGGCGCTGTTTCTGACCGCGAAATGGTTGACCAAATTCTTGACTCGATGGATTTAGAACGCGAACGCGGCATCACGATCAAGGCCAACACTGTACGGCTTGATTATAAAGCCAAAGATGGAAAAACCTATGTGTTGAACTTGATTGACACGCCGGGCCATGTCGATTTTGCCTATGAAGTTTCACGCTCACTTGCGGCTTGTGAAGGTTCGCTTTTGGTTGTGGATGCTTCTCAAGGCGTTGAGGCCCAAACGCTGGCCAATGTTTATCAGGCCATCAACAACAACCACGAAATTATTCCGGTTCTGAACAAAGTGGATTTGCCAGCGGCTGAACCTGAACGCATCCAACAACAGATTGAAGATGTAATCGGCATTGATGCTTCTGAAGCCGTGATGATTTCGGCCAAAACAGGGCTTGGCGTGCCTGATGTTTTGGAAGCCATTGTGAAACGTTTGCCTGCACCCAAGGGCGATATCAACAAACCTCTAAAAGCGCTGTTGGTTGACAGTTGGTATGACTCTTATTTGGGCGTTGTGGTTTTGCTGCGCATTATTGATGGCGAAATTAAAAAAGGCATGCGTGTTAAAATGATGGGAACCGGTGGTTCCTATCAAATCGAACGCGTTGGCGTTTCGCGCCCGAAAAAAGAAGTTGTGGCCAGCTTGGGGCCAGGCGAAATTGGTTTTTTCACTGCCGCCATCAAAGAAGTAGCCGATACGCGCGTGGGCGATACCATCACCGATGAACGCAACCCCGCCGCTGAAGCTTTGCCTGATTTTAAAGACGCACAATCTGTTGTGTTTGCGGGCTTCTTTCCTGTGGACGCCTCGCGGTTTGAAGATTTGCGCGAGGCCATGGGCCGCTTGCGCTTAAATGATGCCAGCTTTTCATTTGAAATGGAAACATCCGCCGCCTTGGGCTTTGGTTTCCGTTGTGGGTTCTTAGGCCTGCTGCATCTTGAAATTATTCGCGAACGTATCGAGCGCGAATTCAATGTGGATATTATCACCACCGCACCTTCGGTTATCTACAAGATCAATCTGCGTGATGGCACGCATGTTGATATGCACAACCCGGCTGACATGCCCGATGTGTCGCTGATTTTGAGCATGGAAGAGCCTTGGATTGAAGCCACAATTTTAGTGCCGGATGAATATTTGGGTTCCGTTTTAAAGCTTTGCGAAGATCGTCGTGGCCGGCAAAAGCAACTGACCTATGCCGGTTCGCGCGCCATGGTGGTTTATGATTTGCCGCTGAATGAAGTGGTGTTCGATTTTTATGATCGGTTGAAATCTGTATCCAAAGGCTATGCGTCATTTGACTATAAGATGACAGACTATGCCCAAGCCGATTTGGTGAAGCTTTCAATTCTTGTGAACGAAGAACCGGTTGATGCGCTCTCGATGGTGGTTCATCGCACACGTGCCGAACAGCGTGGCCGTGTGATGTGCGAAAAGTTGAAAGACTTGATCCCACGCCACATGTTTAAAATTCCCATCCAAGCTTCCATCGGCGGAAAAGTTGTGGCGCGTGAAACGCTTTCTGCCATGCGCAAAGACGTAACGGCCAAATGTTATGGCGGCGATATTTCGCGCAAGCGCAAACTTCTCGACAAGCAGAAGGAAGGCAAAAAGAAAATGCGCCAATTCGGCAAAGTTGAAATTCCGCAAGAAGCTTTCATTGCCGCCTTGAAAATGGACGAGAATTGATTCGAGTTAACCCTGAACAGGTTTCAATTTTTTAACAATTCAATCTGCGCATGCAATTCCAGGATCAGATAACAATTTTTGATTGGCAAGCTCGCCCTAACCCATAAAACTTAACCTTCGTTCACCATATATTTTAAGGAATTAACCTTTCTTAAGGCGTTTGGTCGCTAAAAATGTAACGATTGAAGGTTTAGTTTAAGGCAATGTGCGGATGGATCGGCTTCCTGATTTTTATATAGTTGGCGCGCCAAAGTGTGGAACAACATCACTCCATCGCTATTTACGCCAGCACCCAGACGTTTTCATGCCTGCTGTAAAAGAACCAAATTTCTTTTGCTCTGATTTTCCAAGCATTCAAAAATATAAGACGCTGGAAGATTATTCCACGCTTTTTACAGCCGCAAACAAGAACCAATTGGTTGGTGAGGCATCACCGTGGTATCTCTATTCGAATGCCGCGATCCAAAATATTTTGCAAGTCAAGCCAGACGCAAAATTCATCGTAATGTTGCGCAATCCTGTTGATGCGGTGATTTCATATTATCGCTACATGCGCTATTATTTGGTAGAAGATCGTGATGAAATTTTGGATGCAGTTCTTTTGGAAGATTGGGGCGGCAAAGCAAAAACTTTAATACGTCATCGCCATGCCAATCCTTATTTGAAATATAGAGGCATTTTTTCATATGCTCAACAAGTGGAGCGGATACAAAATATTGTTCCAAAAGAAAATCTTTTGATCCTCTTTTTTGAAGATTTTTTCTCTTCGCCTGCGAAGAATTTCGAACAGGTTCTCCAATTTCTTGATCTGCCGCACCATTCTGTCAAGATCGAAGCACACAACACCGCAATTGAATGGCGCTTTGATTTATTGCGAAAAATATTGGTCAATCAAAGCCCGATGATGCAACGGGGAATTGCGCAAATTTCACGGTTTTTCCGCGCACGTGGAATTAACATCAACAAGATTTTCCTGCAAGGTGTAACCAAAAAAAGCAACTCTTCCAAAGTTGATGCAGCGACAAAGGATTTGCTTAAGGGCATTTTTGCAGATGACGTCATGGCGTTGCTGAATCATATCAGCCTGCCAACTGTGCCGGCATGGGATTATACCAATCCCGCAAATTTTAAACCGCAGATTGTTGAAGCTAGGCGACGACTTCTGATGCGAGAAATTCCCACGTCAGCTCTTTCAAGCTATTAATATTGGCAGCGCCGGGCGCACTCATGGAATTCAAGTTTATCATCGCTGCGGCAAGTGCATCTGGCGTTGGTGGCACGCAAACCAAACCCGTGAAGTGATCTCCAAAAGTCTTTGCATCAAAATCAGTTGGAACAATAACGCGCTTTGCGTGTACCAAAGCTTCACAGACAGAAATGTCAAAGTCTCCAATATCCATCGAAATAAAACAATCGGCTTCTGCCAAGTTATTTGCCAAAACATCATCGCTCACAGATCCTAAAAATTGCACGCGGTGTTCAAGCCCAAGATCTGCTACCATTGCTTTCAAACGGGTTTCATCAGACCCAGTTCCCACAATTTTGAGAACTCCCTTGGTGGAAGCAGCAATTTTTGCGAACGCGAGAATTGTAAGATCGACACGCTTTTTTTCAACAAGGCGCGAAACCGAAAGGAAGACCGGCGCGACATTGATCGGGCGTGGTTTTAAAAACCTTTCTTCAACAATTTCATAGTTGTGAAAGGCAGCGCGAAGCACATGTGCTTTCACTTTGTAAATCAGTGAACATTCCCATTGCACTTGCGATGAAAGTGTAAAAACCTTCTCAGCTCCTCGCAATGCACGAAACTTCAATCGCGCAATCACTTCGTTGGTGAACCAGCGAAATAGCGGCAATTTTGGCGGCGGCATGGGAACGCTTTCACGATAACCTGGTCGCGAAGCGATTATCTCTTCAAGATAAGGCCTGAAGATTGAAGAATAGCGCGTATATTCTTCTTTGAATTGATACATCTGGCCGAACACAAACACGCGATATTGAAATTTGCAGAAAAAACTCGCCAGATAGAGGCGCACCGCATCAAATTCGCTTTGGCAAATCACCAGATCAGGTTTCTGTTTGCGAATGAGCGACACAATGCCCACCACCCCAAACACTTTTTGCCAAGCTCTTGAAAAATAATCTTGGCGTGGCCGCCCCTCGGCTCCGGTTGTGAGTACGTCAGACAAGTCATAACGCCCATCAAAACTTGCCCCCTGGCCCAACCGATCAGTGCAAAGCAAAGCATCATGGTGTTGAAGCACAAGGCTGGAAACGGCTTCCAAGGCAAACCTTTCGCCACCACCTTTTTGCTCGAGAGACGAAACAAACCAGAGTATTTCAGGTTTTGAATGCTGTTTCAATATTGTGCCCAATGTGCTGCTCCGTTGGCATTCAATATCAATTTCACAATTGATTTGCATGCTATATCTGCTTGGCAATTTACAACCTCTATGCTACCGGTCGATGCTGATTTCGATGAGTGGTCGAACAAAATTAGGCAAATAACATTGGAAGTTGAATGCGCGAAAATTTGCCAACAAACCCCGGCGAGAGTTTTGGTGCCAATGCAGCCATTGAACACATCCATGATGGCCAACTGCTGTTGGCGTATATTATCAGGGCGTCATGGATGCCAGATCAAACACAATTTGTGACGCCCGATAGTCTTGCCCAGCAAATGGGTATGATTGTTTATGGCGCAGGTCAATCAGTTGTTCCCCATGTCCATTTGCCGGTTGTGCGCCAAGTGCATGGCGCGTCTGAAGTTGTCATTGTGCGCAAAGGCAAATGCGTCGTAGATTTTTTTAGAACTGACAGATCCTATATGCTGTCGCGGGAACTTCATGTGGGTGATATTGTTTCGTTGATCGACGGTGGCCACGGCTTTCGCATGATTGAAGACACGGTTTTGTTTGAAGTGAAACAGGGCCCCTACATTGGTTTGAAAGAGAAGGAACGATTTGAAGGCTCGGTGCCGCAACAATGATCCCAGTCAACACTCCGCTTCTTGAAGAAGAAGATATCAAAACAGCAGAACAAGCACTGAGAGAAGGCTGGTTTTCGTCGGCCGGGCGTTATGTAGAAGAATTTGAAGCCAATTGGGCAGCGTTTTGCGGCTTGAAACATGGCATCGCCGTTTCCAATGGCACAACAGCGCTTCAGGTGGCTGTAGAGGCCTTGAAAATAGGCAAAGGCGATGAAGTCATCATGCCCAGCTATACAATAATTTCTTGCGCCAGCGCCATCGTGCGGGCCGGGGCCACGCCGATATTAGTGGATTGTGATAACCTTCACTTCAATATGAACATAGCCGATATTGAAGAAAGAATAACGCCTCGCACCAAAGCAATTATGCTTGTGCATATGTTTGGCCATCCGGTTGATATGGATTCGGTCACTGCCGTCGCAAAAAAACACGGTTTGAAAATCATTGAAGATGCCGCTCAAGCCCATGGCGCGCGCTATCTTTCAAATCGCAATTCATCAACCCCGCAATGGAATAATTGTGGCGGATTGGGCGATGTTTCAACTTTCAGTTTCTTCGCCAATAAATTAATCACAACGGGTGAAGGCGGCATGGTTGTCACCAACGATGATGAAATCGCAGCTCGCTCAAGAAGTTTGCGCAATTTGTGCTTTCGCCCAGAGCGCCGTTTCTTGCACACCGAACATGGCCATCAATTTCGATTGACCAGCTTACAATCAGCGCTGGCCTTGGGGCAGATAAGGCGCATCGACAAAATCGTTGAGAAAAAAAGACACACAGCGCAAAGATATAGGGAACAACTTTCGACACTGCAAATGTTGCAAATGGCCACAGAAGAGCCTTGGGCAAAAAGCGTGTTCTGGGTAAATTGGCTAGTGCTGGATGAAAGCTGCGGGCTAGACGCCGTCCAAATGGCAAATGCGCTCAAGGCCAAAGGCGTGGAAACCAGGCCCTTCTTTTTGGGGATGCATGAACAGCCAGTATTTCATGATATGGGCCTTTTTAAATCTGAAAACTATCCCATAACAGAACGCATCGCACGCCAAGGCCTTTATTTGCCTTCAGGCCTTGCCTTGAAAGATGATGAAGTCGATCAAGTTTGTGCGGCTGTCCATGCCGTGCTTTCATAGGAATTTGAACGATGAGTGTTTTTAATACGATTTACGCTGGCCAATACGATCAGCTTTATGCTGTAAAAGACTATGATCTTGAATGTAGATTGATCAACGAAGCAGCGGCTCGGCATGGCCTGAAATTCAAAACCATGCTTGATGTCGGCTGCGGCACGGGGGGCCACGCGCTGCGGTTTGCCGAGCAGGGTGTTGCCGTAACGGGAATCGATGCATCCGAAGGTATGTTGACTGAGGCGCGGGCGAAAGCGAACAAAAACATTCATAAATTCGAGCCTAGCTTTGAACTGGCTGATGCACGTAATTTCAATCTAGGTAAAACGTTTGATCTTGTAGTTATGATGTTCGCTGTCTTCAGCTATATGGAAAAAAATGAAGACCAGTTGGCGGCGTTAAAATCAATTCGTCAACATCTTCGGGCCGGATCGCTTTTTATGTGTGATTTTTGGTATGGGCCAGCGGTTTTAACTGAGCGTCCTAGCGAACGTATTCGTGAAATTCCACTACCAGGAGGCAATCGATTGTTACGCGCGGCTAAAACCTCAATTGACACCTTTGGCCAAACAGCAGATGTCACCTTCAAGCTTTGGAACCTTCAAGGCCAAAAACTGATTTCAGAAACCGAAGAAACGCATCGTATGCGCTTTGTTTTCCCCCAAGAATTTATTCGTCTCCTCACATTTACTGGATTTGAACTTTTAACCCTGAGCGCTTTCCCCACCCTTGATGAACCAGCCACAGACCATACCTGGAACGTATTCGCGGTGG
>JANXRO010000137.1 GCA_025356765.1 Hyphomicrobiales bacterium
CTGCTGGATACGCCGGGCCATGAAGACTTTTCGGAAGATACGTATCGCACGCTGACTGCCGTTGATGCCGCTGTGATGGTGATCGATGGTGCCAAGGGCATCGAAGACAGAACCCGCAAGCTTTTTGAAATTTGTCGCCTACGCGATATTCCCATCGTGACGTTTGTGAACAAGTTTGACCGCGAAGCCCGTGAGCCTTTGGATCTTCTCGATGAGATTGAAAAAGGCCTGGCGCTCACCATTGTGCCCATGGTGTGGCCCATTGGCATTGGTAAAACTTTTGTGGGCACCTATGATCTGATCAGCCACCGTGTGCGCCGCATCGATGAAGACCCCGCAGGCCAAGCCGTTTCGGGGCCAGATGACCCTTTGATTGACTCACTTCTCTCGCCCGCTGGTGCTGCACAGTTTCGGGAAGAATTATCACTGCAACAAATGGCTGGCCAACAGTTTGACCACCAAGCTTTTTTGGAAGGCCATTTGTCTCCGGTTTATTTTGGCTCGGCGTTGAAAAATTTCGGGGTGCGTGATTTGCTGGATGCGTTGATTTCTTATGCGCCACCGCCGCGCGACCAGAAGGCACGGCAACGGCTTGTGAAAGCGATTGAGCCAAAACTGACAGGCGTGGTATTCAAAATCCAAGCCAATATGGACCCAAACCACCGCGACCGCATTGCCTTCATGCGCGTCTGTTCAGGCAAATTAAACCGCGGCATGCGGGTTAAAATTGTGCGCACCGGAAAGCAACTGGCATTGAACGCGCCACAGTTTTTCTTTGCGCAAGATCGGTCGCTGGCGGAAGATGCTTATGCGGGCGATGTTGTGGGCATTCCCAACCACGGGGTTTTGCGTATTGGTGACACGTTGACCGAAGGCGAAGAACTGGTGTTCACTGGTGTGCCAAGTTTTGCTCCTGAAATTTTGCGACGCGTGCGTTTAGGTGATCCGATGAAGGCCAAAAAATTAAAATCGGCTTTGGAAGAATTGGCAGAAGAAGGTGTGGTACAGCTGTTCACCCCCATTGACGGTTCGGGCGCCATTGTGGGCGTGGTGGGCGCTTTGCAGCTTGATGTCTTGGCAGACAGGCTTGAACACGAATATGGTGTGCCTGCATCCTTTGAAACCACACGCTTTGAAATTTTGCGTTGGATTTCAGCACCGGATTCAAAATCTTTAGATGGCTTTGTTGATGCCAATAAATCTGCCATTGCCCATGATTTGGATGGAGCACCTGTGTTCATGGCATCGTCAGCGTTTAATCTGAACTATGCGCTTGAACGCGCGCCGGGAATTGGTGCAGCAACAATCAAGGAAATTCACGCATGAGCTTTCCTTATGATTTCGATTTTTTGCATCTGCTTGCCGCAGCTTTAATTTTTATCATGTGGGGCGTCTATGGCCCGGTGTTGCGTTTATTGGGCCACGGCACATTAACAACACAGCTTCACGTGGTGCGGCTGCGCTGGATGAATATGATGCTGCATAGCAAACGCGAAAGCCGGGTTTTCGACGGCATTTTGTTGGGGCAAATTTCATCATCCATGTCGTTCTTCGGTTCAGCTACGCTGATCGTTTTGGCAGGTTTGGTGGGTGCCTTGGCCTCCATCAACCATGTGCATGCTTCCATTACCGAGATGGCATTTTTTCCACCCATTTCATTGCCGTTGTTTACCGTTTATTTCACCGCCATCACCGTTATCATGGCCATGTGTTTTTTCTCATTCACTTATGCGTTGCGCAAATTGGCTTATACTTTGGCCATGATCGGCGGTTTGGATGAAGCGCCTGCAACAAGCCGCCAAGCCCAAGTGATGATCAGCCAAACTGCAACGGTTTTAACCGAAGCATTGCGCAGCATGAACAATGGCATCCGCGGTTTTTATTATGCCGTGGCCGGTTTGTTTTTATTTGGTGGGCCAATCACCTCGATTTGCGTCACTTTATTGCTCAGTATGCTTCTCTATTATCGCCAAGGCCTTTCAACAGAAGCTCTGGCCATTGAGCGCTATGTTAGGGCGATGCACGAAGAAGATGATTGAATTTCCATTTTTTGATGAGCGCACCTCAAATTTCGCTTTCGCATACATTTAAAGTCGCTATAAGGGCGCCAATCTCAAAACCCATCAGGAGCTATCATGGCAAAAGTTAGAGTTGCAATTAACGGTTTCGGCCGCATTGGACGCAATGTGTTGCGCGCCATCCACGAATCTGGCCGCAAAGATATTGATGTTGTTGCCATCAATGATTTGGGGCCCATCGAAACCAATGCGCATCTGCTGCGCTTTGACTCTGTTCATGGTCGTTTCCCCCATGAAGTGACAGTGCAAGGCGACATGATCAATGTTGGCACCGAAAAATTCAAAGTGACCGCCATGAAAGATCCATCGCAATTGCCATGGAAAGATTTGGGCGTAGACATCGCTTTGGAATGCACTGGCATTTTCACTGCCAAGGATAAAGCTTCAGCGCATTTAACCGCTGGTGCAAAACGCGTGTTGGTTTCAGCCCCTGCTGATGGCGCAGACTTCACGGTGGTTTATGGTGTAAACCATCAGGAATTGACCAAAGATCACATCGTTGTTTCAAACGCATCGTGCACAACCAATTGCTTGGCTCCGGTTGCTTCCGTGTTGCATAAGGCAGTTGGCATCAGCCATGGTTTTATGACAACCATCCATGCCTACACTGGCGATCAACCCACGCTGGATACAATGCACAAAGATCTTTATCGTGGCCGCGCTGCTGCCATGTCGATGATCCCGACATCAACAGGCGCAGCAAAAGCCATTGGTTTGGTTATTCCTGAATTGAAGGGTCGTTTGGATGGCACGTCAATTCGCGTTCCAACCCCTAACGTTTCAGTTGTTGATTTCAAATTTGTTGCCAAGCGCGCAACAACAATTGAAGAAATCAACGCCGCCATTAAGGCTGCTTCTGAAGGCCACTTGAAGGGAATTTTGGGCTATACATTGGCACCTAATGTTTCGATCGACTTCAATCACGATCCACATTCTTCCACATTCCACATGGATCAAACCAAAGTGGTTGAAGGATCATTGGTTCGCATCTTGTCTTGGTATGACAATGAATGGGGCTTCTCGAACCGCATGAGCGATACAGCCGTTGCCATGGGCAAATTGCTGTAAACTTTTTTACATCGCATTTTTTCGGGGGCCTGCTTAACGCGGGCCCCTTTGCTTTTGTATGTCGATGATCTAGACATTTCACATGAACCAGCGCCCCCTTATTATTGCCCCATCCATTCTTGCTTCTGATTTTTCCAAACTTGGCCAAGAGGTGACCGACATTGTGGGTGCCGGTGCCGATTGGATTCACATCGATGTGATGGACGGGCATTTTGTGCCCAATATTTCTTATGGCATTCCCGTGGTGCAATCTTTGCGCAAGGTTACAGACAAGCTGTTTGATGCGCATTTGATGATCTCCCCGGCTGACCCTTATCTAGAAGCTTTTGCCAAGGCTGGATCTGATTTGATAACGGTGCATGCAGAGGCTGGCCCGCATCTTGATCGCTCGCTTCAAGCCATTAAAGCTTTGGGAAAAAAGGCTGGCGCTGCGGTTAACCCCGCAACGCCTGTTTCAGTTTTAGAACATGTGATCAACCGCCTTGATCTCATTTTAATTATGACGGTGAATCCAGGTTTTGGTGGGCAAAGTTTTATTTCAGCAATGCTGGAAAAAATTAAACAGGCCAAGGCAATGGTCGGCGGCCGCAATATTGATATTGAAGTTGATGGTGGCATAGACCCTTCCAATGCGCGGGCTTGCGTTGAGGCTGGTGCCAATGTTCTGGTGGCCGGATCATCATTGTTCAAGGGCCCGGATTATGTGGCCAATATTAAGGCTTTGAAGCTGGCGGCCCAATCAATCGCCGTGTGATGGCAAAGAATGCCCAATTGGGTAAAAGCCGCAGTGTCTTTAAAATCAACACAAAGCGTGTGGGATAAGCAATTTCAAATTTGCCTTTGGCCAGGCCCTCAATGGTGCGGCGCGCGGCCTCAACTGGCTCCATCAAAAATGGCATGGGAAAATCATTGCCGTCAGTCATGGGTGTTCTCACAAACCCCGGATTGATAACAGAAGTGGTGATGTTGAATTGTTCAAGTTCGGGCTTTAAGCCTTCGGCCAGATTGATCAATGCCGCTTTGGTTGGGCCATAGGCTGCTGACTTGGGCAGGCCCAAATAGCCCGCCACAGACGCAATCCACGCAACATGGCCTGAACGCCTGGCGCGAAATGCGGGCAAAACCGCATCCAGCATATTGATGACACCCATGTAATTCACATCAAGGGTTGAACGAAAATCTTCAAGGGAAAGCTCTTGCGAAAAAACGGGTTTGTATTTTCCGGCAGCACCAATGACCAGATCAACAGGCCCTAAATTATCGCCAATGTTTTGAAATGTTTTTGCAACGGAGGCTGCATTTGTCACATCAAGTTTGAACGGGTGGATATGTGCAAGCCCTGCCAGATGATCAACATTGCGAGCCGATGCGGCCACTTCAACGCCAGCTGCCGCCAATTGTTTTGCAATTTCAAAACCGATGCCTGTGGAAGCGCCGATAATCCACACGCGCTGCCACGGCAATTTTGCCAATTTTAAATTCCAACAAAAGGTTGGGCCAAACGTGCCCAAATGCTTTTAAAGCGTGTTGGGGCTTCGACAGCCACCAAACAAATGCAAACCTCTTCGCCCACAACAATGGGTGTGTGTTCAACATCTTCATCTAAATCAGCCACGTCACCGGCTTGATAAAGCCCCATGTGATCGCGGTAAGCACCCTTCAAGATCAAGGTAATTTCTTCGCCACCATGGCCGTGTTCAGGAATGGCAGCACCTGGCTTGATTGACAAAAGCTTTAACTGTGTCTTTGAACCTTTTGAGGTGGGGATATTAAACATTGAAAAGCCCGGTGCTTTTTTCTTCCACGCCAAATCTGCCAAGGGCTTGCCATTCAACAAGCGCGATAAAACCAGTGGAACTTCGCCCTGAGACGTCTTTGCTCTTGGTGATTGAACCAACACCGCATCAAGGCTGGCCAAAGTGGCTGACCTGCACACATCAGAAACCGGCGCTTCCATCTGGTCTGCCAGAACGGCACCGCCCACACCTTCGGCCTGACGCAAGCCAGCACGACACGCCTGGCACATGGCCACATGGGCTTCTACCACGATGCCATGGGCTTCGGGCAAATTGCCCGATGCATAAGCCACCAAAGTTGCATCGTCCAGATGATGAGAAATCGTCACTTCACTTGCTCCAATATTTTCCGCAGGCGCTGATAACCAAGGCGCATACGAGATTTTACCGTGCCCAACGGCAAATTCAATTTAAGGGCTATTTCACTTTGGGTTACGTCTTCAACATATGAAAGGATCAAAAGCTCGCGTTGGTCGGCGGGAATTTGCGCCAAGGCCTTGTTCACATAGTTATCTTCTTGTGAACGCCCCATCGCTTCATCAGCGCCAATTTTTCCATCAGGCGCATCAAAATCTTCGATGTCTTGATAAAGCTGGGCTTTATCGCGGCGCAATTTATCGATGCGCAGATTGCGCGCAATTGTAAAAATCCACGTTGCCACTGAGCCACGCTCATTGACATACATTTGCGATTTAGACCAAACCGCAAGCATGGTTTCTTGCACCAAATCTTCCGCCTGTTCAGCGTTGGAACCTTTGCGCATCATAAAGGCTTTTACACGTGGTGCGAAATGATCGAACAACTCGGCAAAGGCACCGCGGTCACGTGATTGGGCTACGCGAGAAAGCAATTCTGCCAAATGATCAGGAGCACTTTGATTTCTAACCTGCTCAGCCATGGTCAACGCAGAAAAAGCCATTTTGTATCCGTTTGGATAGTGTTGTCATTGATACGATCCACATTACAAAAAAGATCACTGAAGCTTACGTTCAATCTTTTCCTTGAACTCTTTCGTGAATACACGCTTTTTGCCTTCAAAGGCATCAATCTTGCCCCACACAATCCAGTGGGTTTTAGTTGCGGTTAACTTGCCATAGGTTTCAGTCCGGGTTTGCCAACGGCCCCGCTTGCGGCCTTCGGTCCAATGGGTTTCCATTTTGGCCGATAATGGATCATCGGGCAGAATTGTATAGGTTTCGCGACCCGTGCCCCAAATGGTCAGGCCCAGATCGGTAATCACCTGGGTTCCGAAATCATCGACAATCTCCAAGCGCGTTTGGCCGGTTTTGGCATTCACAGAAATATCGCGTTTGTTCGAAGCCGGTTTAATATGTTTCAGTTCGACTGGCTTGGCGCTTTCTGCTTGTTCGAAAATCACTTCACGCTCGGCCATGGGCTTGGCGCGAATGGGCAAACTGAGTTCAGAAAGCCCCGCATAAACTGTAAGTTTCACAGGCTCGGGTGCAGGCCACATCATGGGGAAATAAGAAGTAGAGATGGCAACGCGCAGCTTGTGGCCGGCTGGCATATGGTAAGCAATATCATCCAATTTGATTTTCATTCGGTAGCGATTGCCGGGTGAAAGCGCTGATGGATTTTCCCGGCTGGTGCGCTGGGTTAGGTTTTGCAGATGATAGGTGATGCGTGACACTTCACCCGTGGGCCACACATCATTCAGGCGCACAGCCACATGGGCCACTGGCTTATCAACGCTGAAATCAATCTCGATTGTGGGCTGGCCCACAATATCAATATCTTCAACCAAAGCCGGGCTGTCTAAGGTTATGGATTGACTGTCGTCCTTGGCTTGGTCGCCCGGAAATTCCGGCCCCATCCAGATGATGCAATATTCACCGCCATCAAATCCGGTGGTTTGTTTGGATGTCAGCTCCAATGCTTTTTCAGCGCTCTTTGCACCGCTGATGCCTTTATCAGTTAAAAACCAAGTCTTGTTTGAAGTGTTGCCAAAGCCCCAATAATTTTCTGCAATCCAGCGGCCTTTGATTTCTGTGGGAAATGAACCGGGCTTAAATGGCTCCATCACATAGACACGGTAATCCGCTTCCAAAGTTACTTTGGTGTCGATGTCTTTCAGATAA